>NZ_JBJHAA010000004.1:0-267459 GCF_054050795.1 Blastococcus sp. SYSU DS1024 | reverse complement strand
CCCCCCCCCCCCCCCCCCCCCCCCCCCCCCCCCCCCCCCCCCCCCCCCCCCCCCCCCCCCCCCCCCCCCCCCCCCCCCCCCCCCCCCCCCCCCCCCCCCCCCCCCCCCCCCCCCCCCCCCCCCCGCCGTGGTGACCGCGGCGGCCACCGCGGTGCGGCGCACGCTGGCCGGCCGCTCCACCGGCTGATCGGTCGCCGGACCCGTCCATCGTCGAGACAGGCACACCCGCCTCGGGAGGGAGGAGCTCGCGTTGCTCTGGTTCTGGTGGTGGCTGCTGTGACGGCGCCGGACGTCCCGGTGCGGGGCCTCGAGGTCGCCGTCTACCGGCTACCGACCGATCGCCCCGAGGCCGACGGCACGCTGCAGTGGGACGCGACGACGGCGATCGTGGTGCGCGCCGCAGCGGGGGACCGCACGGGAACCGGCTGGACCTTCGCGGACGCCTCGACCGCGGCCGTCGTCCGGGGCCTGCTCGCCGGCGTGGTGGAGGGGCGGTCGGCCCTGCACCCGCAGGACGCCACGCACGCCATGGCCCGGGCCGCCCGCAACGCCGGCGTCCCCGGCCTGGTCGCGATGGCGATCTCCGCGATCGACGTAGCGCTCTGGGACCTGAAGGCGCGGTTGCTCGACGTGCCGCTGGCGGTGCTCCTCGGGGCCGTGCGGCAGGACTCGCCGGTCTACGCCAGCGGTGGGTTCACCACCTACGACGACGCGGAGACCCGCGAGCAGCTGACGGGCTGGCTCGACCGGGGCTTCGACCGGGTGAAGATCAAGATCGGGGAGTCGTGGGGCAGCGCGGAGGGCCGCGACCTGGCCCGCACGCGGTTGGCCCGGGAGGTCGTCGGGGACGGGGTCGACCTGCTGGTCGACGCCAACGGCGGCTACACCGCCAAGCAGGCCGTCCGGGTGGGCCGGACGCTCGACGACCTGGGGGTCGTCTGGTTCGAGGAGCCGGTCTCCTCCGACGACCTGGCGGGGCTGCGACTCGTGCGCCGGAGCCTGGACTGCGACGTCGTCGCCGGCGAGTACGGCGCGCGGATCGAGGACTTCGCCGCCCTCTGCGGCGCCGGCGCCGTGGACTGCCTGCAGGTGGACGCCAGCCGCTGCGGCGGGGTCACCGAGTGGTTGCGCGCGTCAGCGGTGGCCGAGGGGCACGGGCTCGAGGTCTCCGCGCACTGCGTGCCCACGCTGCACGCCCACCTCGGCCTGGCCACGCCGAACCTGCGCCACCTCGAGTGGTTCCATGACCACGAGCGGTTCGAGCGCCGGCTGTTCGATGGTGCCCCCGAGCCGCGGCAGGGCCGGGTCCGGCCGGACCTCGCCGCCCCGGGGCTCGGCGTGAGCCTGCGCGAGGCCGACGTCGAGGAGCTGCGGGTGGCCTGAACCGCACCGGCCGGGTCAGAGCGGGGACTGGCGGGAGCGCCGCCGGGCGTACCAGAACATGGCGCCGGCGAGCACCGGCGGGGCCACCACCAGCGCGATCCGCAGGAACCAGATGACGGTGACCACCTCCAGCCCGAGCACCTGGGCGATCACGTCGCTGGCTGCCCCCGCACCCGTCACCGCGCCGAGCGTCACGACGAAGGTGACGAAAGCGACGCGGAACGGTGCGTCGAGCGGCCGCTCGCTGAGGTCGAGGTCGGGTTCCGGACGCCGGCGGAACAGCCGCTCCAGCAGCGGGTAGACCAGCACCGCGCCGCCGATGAGCACCGGCAGCAGGACACCGCCCAGGAACGGGTTGGTGATCGTCGCCCCCAGGATGCTGAACTCCACGGCCGGCAGGATCAGGATGCCGCCCTCGGCCGGGAACAGGTACCAGTCCGGGTACATGTCGTTGCCGGCCACCCCAGGCAGGTACGGGCCGATGTGCAGGACGTCCCCGAAGGGGACCAGCGCGGCGGAGACCACGAGCAGCGAGGTGGTCAGCAGGGTGAGCAGCAGGGCGCGGGACCGCAGCCCGCTCCGGCCGGGGGTCGCGACGACGAGCTGCCCGTCGGGGCGCCGGCGGCGCGGCAGCACGGTGTGCCGCTGGCGGACGACGAGCCACAGGTGGACGGCGAGCAACCCTCCGAAGGCGACCGGCAGCAGCAGGACGTGCAGCCAGAACAGCCGGGGGACGACGTCGGCGACGTCCGGGCCCGCGAAGACGAGGTCGGCCAGTTCGCCGCCGAGCCAGGGCATGCTGGCCGCGATCGAGTACCCGATCCGGACGCTGCTGCCGGTGATCACGTCGTAGACCAGGTTCTGGCCCGACCAGCCCAGCCCGAAGGCCAGTGCCAGCAGGACCAGGCCGATCAGGTAGTTGGAGATGCGGCGACCCCGGAAGGCCCCGGCGAGCAGCACCCGCAGCACGTGGAGCAGCAGGGCCGCGACGAACAGGTAGCTCGCCACCCGGTGCACCCGGCGCAGCAGCAGCCCGCCCGGCAGGTCGTGGCTGATCGACACGACGGAGGAGAACGCGGCCGGCAGCTCGCGGCCGTCGTAGAGGTCGGCCGACCCCTGGTACTCCACCAGCTCGGCGGACGGTTGGTAGAAGAAGGTCAGCACCAGCCCGGTCAGCAGCAGCACGGCGAAGCAGATCACCGCGACCGGCCCGAGCAGGAACGACCAGTGCGTCGGGACGAACAGCTCGCGCAGCCACCGGGGCCGCGTCGGGGCTTCCTGGACGCTCATCCGCGCACCGGCCCGATGGGTGCGGGGAAGTCACCGATGGCCACCAGGAAGCCGTCCTCGTCGACGCCGAGGGGGAGCTGGGGGAGGGGGCGCGACGCCGGCCCGAACGTCGGTACCGCCCCCCGCGCCGCGTCGAAGGTGGCCTGGTGGCAGGGGCAGAACAGCGAGTCGCTGTCCTCCTGGTACAGCCCGACCGGGCAGCCGGCGTGCGTGCAGACCTTCGAGTAGGCGACCAGCCGGTCGCCGACGACCCAGTCGAGGACCGTCGGCGGCTGCGCCACTTGTGCG
This sequence comes from Blastococcus sp. SYSU DS1024, assembly GCF_054050795.1. Lineage (NCBI taxonomy): Bacteria > Bacillati > Actinomycetota > Actinomycetes > Geodermatophilales > Geodermatophilaceae > Blastococcus > Blastococcus sp. SYSU DS1024. The sequence continues at coordinate 264,498 of NZ_JBJHAA010000004.1, read as the reverse complement.
GAGAGCCGCACCAGCACGACCGCAGCCAGGTCCTGCCGGGCGGCGCCCTCGGGCCACACGGTGCCGAAGCCGCCGATCGGCACCTCCGCCGCGCGGATCCGCTGACCCTCGGCGGTCACCAGGTGCGCCCCTCGCCGCCAGCCGGTCGTCGGCGGCTCGTCCCGGCCCAGCCAGGCGAGCAGCCCGACGCCGGCGAGCGCGCCGATGCCGACGCCACCGAGGATCCAGCGCCGGCGGACCGGGTGCGCGGCGACCGCGGCGAGCAACGGCGCGTCCCCCGGCTCGCGCTGGGCCGGCCAGACCAGCTCCCGGTCCTCGGCCGCGGGCAGCGCGGCGGCCACGAGGGCGGCGCCCAGCGTGCCGGCGCCGAGGATCAGCCCGAGCGCGGAGGTGGGCCAGTCCAGCACCAGACCCGCCACGAACGCCGCGAGCAGCAGGGCGGCCCCGGCGCCGGCGCCGAGGACGACCGGCCGGCGCAGCGGCGCGGTGCGGGACTGCGGGTGGGGGTCCCTGGCCGTCACTGCTCCGTGTCCTCCCTGTCCTCCGGGTCCGAGGGGGTGCTCCCGGCCGGTTCCGGGGCCGACCGCCGGCCGGTCCGGACGACGAGCACCAGCGCACCCGCCATCGCCAGGGCGATCAGGCCGGTGAAGGCGCCGCCGTAGACGCGGCTGACGTCCGAGAGCCCCAGGGGCGTGGTCTCGGCGTCCGACAGGTCCTGCACGTAGGCGGCGATGTCGGCCGCGTCCTGCTCGCTGAGCACCTCGTCGCCGAACCGCGGCATCTCGAACGGGCCGACCCGGAGCGCCTCCACGATCCCGGTGGGGTCGATGCCGGTGACCTCCGGGGCGACCGTCCCGTCGGCCGAGATGCCGCCGTTCCCCGCGGCGCTGTGGCAGGGCGCGCAGTTGGTCAGCCACAGCGGCTGACCGCGGCCGGGGTCGCCGTCCGCCACCTCCGGGATCCCGCCCTCGAGGTCGAACTCGTCGGCCATCCAGGCGACGACGGCTTCCCGCTGCTGCTCGGAGAGCTGTTCCTCGACGGCTCCGACCTCCCGGTGCAGGATCGGCATCCGACCCGTCCGGATGACCAGGTCGACGTAGGCCACCGGCAGGCCGCGCAGGTCGGGGCCGGCCTCCACCCCGGTCCCGGGGATGCCGCTGCCGTCGTTGTTGTGGCAGATCCCGCAGTACCGCTGGTAGACGGTGCCGCCGTCCTGGATCTCCTCGGTCGCCGCCGGGGCCGGGGCGGCCTCGACCGGCGCCGCCGCCAGGGTGAGGCCCACGCAGGCCGCGACCAGCGCCAGCACCTGGAGCAGCCGCGCGGCCGTCGGGGTCCGGCGGCGGCTCACGACGGCTCCAGCGAGTAGAGGTAGGCGACGATGGCGTCGACGTCCTCGTCGGTCACGCCGAGGTCGGGCATCAGGTTGCCGGGGTCCAGCTCCTGGGGGTCCTGGATCCAGCTCCGCAGGTTCTCCGGCGTGTGCGGCAGCGTCCCGGCGATGGTGCGCCGCTCGACGATCGTCCCGAGCGGCGGGCCCACCCGGCCCTGCGGTCCGGTCACCCCGGGCACCTGGTGGCAGGCGGCGCAGCCGTACTCGCGCAGCAGCTCCCGCCCGCGGTCCGCGGACGCCTGCGGCTCGCCGGTCGCGCCGGTGCAGGCACTCAGCCCGGCCGTGGCGGCCACGAGCGCCGCCGCCAGCCGGAGCCGGGGTCCCCGACGTCGCCCGGTCACCAGCACGGTCCGTACACGAGGACGGGCGGCAGCGCCAGCACGATCAGGCCGACCGCCAGCAGGTTCATGGTGAGGCCGGTGAGCGCGAGCAGCCGGTTGCGCGCGGGGCTCGGCACGGGGTCCCAGGCGCCGGCCGGGGGCGCGTCCGCGGGGTCGCGCCGGCGCCGCCAGGGCAGCAGCGGGCGGAGCTCGGGGCCGGGCACGGCGGCGGACTCCGGCTGCGGTGGCAGGTGCCGCATCGCCCACCACGACGCCCACGTCGCGGCGAGGGCCATGACCGTGAGGGCCACGGTCAGCACGACGAGGAAGACGGGGAGCGCCAGGCCCTCGGTGGGGCACCCGATCTCGATGAACCAGTAGCCGACGAGCAGGTGCAGCAGCCAGGCCGTGGTGCCGCCGCCGACACCGAACCAGAACAGGAACGGCCGGCCCGCGGGGCGCTTGGTCTCCGGAGTCGCGGCGGTCACCAGAACCTCGGCGTCAGGTAGAGGGTGGCGGCGATGACGATCCAGGACCAGACCACGAAGTACCAGTAGTGCGCGGCGGTCACCGCCATCTCCTGCTCGCGGGGGCGCATGCTGCCGGTCCGCACGCGCAGCAGCACGATGCCCAGCCCGAGCAGGGCCAGGACGGCGTTGATGTGGTGGAAGCCGGCGAGGGCCAGGAAGAGGGAGCCGTACACGTCGCGCTGCGGGTCGATGTCGTTGGCGGCGTAGTCGGCGAACTGCACGAGGAGGAACGCCACCCCCAGGACGACGGCGGCGGCCAGCGCGACGGGGACCCGGCCGGCCGCCTGCCCGGCCCGCGCCGACAGGTGCACCGCGGCCACCGGGACGGCGCTGAGCAGCAGCAGCCCGGTGGCGACGGCGGTCAGCCCCAGCGCCGGTGCGGGCGCCGGCTCGGGCGGCCAGGTGTCGAAGCCGTCGCGCAGGTAGAAGTACGAGAACTCCAGCGCCGCGAGCATCGACACCAGGACGAGGAGGAGCAGCAGCATCCCCCACCACCCGGTGCCGCGGGCGATGTGCGGGGCCGGACGGGGTGCGGCGTCCCCGGCGTGTCCGCTGGTCCTCACAGCTGGTCCTGCCTGTTCCAGACCCAGGCCACACCGGTCACGACCGCGGCGAGCACACCGGTGAGGGCGACGGGGTAGACGTCGATCATCGTGCCGATCAGGGCGACGGTGAGCGCGGAGGCCATCAGCAGCGGCCACCACGACTTCTGCGGCAGGGTGACCAGCTCCTCGGGGGCGGCGTCGAGGATGCTGGTGAGCACGACCTGCCGCACGGGGGCGCGGGGCTCGCGCAGCTCGTCCTGCCAGGTCGCCGGATCGTACTTCGGCTTGAAGGGCCGGGTGTCCCACAACGGCGAGCGGCTGGCGATCTCCGGGATGCCGCGGAAGTTGTAGGCCGGCGGCGGCGAGGTCGCGTACCAGTCCAGCGTCTCCCCGCCCCACGGGTCGTCCCCGGCGCGCTCGCCGTACCGCGCCGACAGCACCACGTTCCCCAGCGTCATGAGCAGGCCCAGGGTGAGGACGACGGTGCCCGCGGTCGCGATCGCCTGCGTGAGCTCCCACCCCGTGCTCTCGGCGTAGGTGTAGAGGCGGCGCGGCATGCCCTGGAGCCCGGTGATGTGCAGCGGGAAGAACGTCACGTTGAAGCCGACGAAGGTCAGCCAGAACGCCGTCTTGCCGATGCGTTCGTCGAGCAGCCGGCCGCTCATCTTCGGCATCCAGAAGTGGACGGCGGCCAGCACCGGGAAGAGGATCCCGCCGATGAGCACGTAGTGGAAGTGGGCGACGACGAAGTAGCTGTCGTGGGCCTGCTGGTCGAACGGGACGGAGGCGACCATCACCCCGGTGACGCCCCCGAGGACGAAGATCACGATGAAGCCGACGACGTACATCATCGGCGTCTTCCACACCGCCCGTCCCTGCCAGATGGTGGCGATCCACGCCGAGACCTGGATGGCGCTGGGGATGGGGATGAACAGGCTCGCCACGGAGAAGAAGGCGAGCCCGAGCTGGGGGATCCCCGTCACGAACATGTGGTGCACCCACACGCCGAACGACAGGATGCCGATGGCGACCGTCGAGACGGCGATCAGGCTGTAGCCGACGATCCGGCTGCGCGCGAAGACCGGGACGATCGTGGAGACGATGCCCAGCCCCGGCAGCAGGATGATGTAGACCTCGGGGTGGCCGAAGAACCAGAAGAGGTGCTGCCAGAGCAGCGACTCGCCACCGGCCGCCGGATCGTAGAAGTGCGTGCCCACCTTGCGGTCGAGCTCGAGCAGCACGCTGGCCACCACCAGCGGCGGGAACGCGAAGATGACGGCGATCCCCGTGACGAGCACGTTCCACGCCAGCAGCGGCATCTGGCTGATCTTCATGCCCGGCGCGCGGTACCGGAGGATGAGGACCACCAGTTCGATCGCCCCGGCGATGGTCGCGATCTCCACGAAGGTCACGCCGAGCAGCCAGAAGTCGATCGAGGAGCTGGGGGAGTACTCGGGCCCGGTGAGCGGGGTGTAGGCGAACCAGCCGCCGTCGGGCACCTGGCCGAACAGGAAGCTGCTGTAGAGGAAGATCCCGCCGAGCACGTAGATGTACCAGCCGAAGGCGGTCAGCCGGGGGAACGGCAGGTCCCGGGTGCCGAGCATGAGCGGCAGGAAGTACATCGCGAAGGCTTCGCCCACCGGCACGGCGAACAGGAACATCATCGTCGTGCCGTGCATGGTGAACAGCTCGTTGTAGGTCTGCGCGTCGAGGAAGGTGCTCTCGGCGCTCCCGAGCTGCCAGCGCATCAGCACCGACTGGATGCCGCCCAGACCGAAGAAGACGAACGCGGTGATGAGGAAGCGCTGGCCCACCTGCTTGTGGTTGAGCGCCGTGAACCAGCCGGCCAGGCCGGGTGGGGTGGCCCACGTGGCGGCGAGCCGGTCCTCGGTGGCAGGGCGATCCTGCAGCGCGGTCATTCGAGGCTCTCCAGGTAGGCCAGCAGCGCCTGCAGGTCGTCGCCCGAGAGGTTGTTCGGCGGCATGCGGACGCCCGACTTGAGGCCCTGGGGGTCGAGGATCCAGCCCGCCAGGTTGCCCCGCGTGTTCTCGAGCATCCCCGAGGCGATGGTGTCCCGGGACGCGAGGTGGGTGAGGTCCGGGGCGAAGCCGTCCCCGTCGCTGACGTCCTCGATCCGGTGGCACTGCCCGCAGCCCGCGGCCAGGTACACCTCGCGGCCGGCCTCCTCGAGCTCGCCGTCCGGCTCCGCGGGCCCCGCCTGCAGCGCGACCAGGTGGTCGGCGAACTCGTCCTCCTCCTGGGCGACGAGGACGAACTGCATGCGGGCGTGCTGGATGCCGCAGAACTCGGCGCACTCCCCGAGGTAGCGGCCGGCCTCGTCGACCTGGAAGGACAGGACGTTGGTCTGCCCGGGGAGGAGGTCGAGCTTGCCGGCCACCGGCGGGATCCAGAGGCTGTGGATCACGTCCGCCGACGTCATCTCCAGCCGGACGGGGCGGCCGACCGGCACGTGGATCTCGTTCGCCGTCACCACGTCGGCGTCGGGGTAGCGCACCTCCCACCAGAACTGGTGGCCGACGACCTCCACCGTCAGCTCGCCGGGTGGCACGGGCCGGGAGATGTCGACGCCGACCACGAGGCTGTAGGCGAAGACGGCGGGGAGGACGACGATCGGGACGACCACGCCCCACACGGCGATGAAGGCCTTCGCGCCCCGGTCCGCGGCTCGTGGCTCGCGGCGCGCGCGGTGCCGGAGGGCCAGCACCAGGAACACCACGGTGGCGAGCCACAGCAGGCCCCCCAGGACGATCATGAACCAGGTGAGGCCGGCGATCTGCGCCGCCTCGGGCCCCACGGGATCGAGCACCGAGCCCGGCTCCGGTGCCGCCACCGGAGCGAGGTCGGCTGGCACGATCGCGCACCTCCGTGGCGGGCTGGTCGGGCTGCCCCTCCGGGGAGGGCTCCCGTGCGGTCGCGTCCGACCCTAGTGGCTGGCTCCGACCGCACAACCGCAGCTGTGCGGTCGGGGCGCCGGCGGCGGTGGCACGATCCTGGGCACGATGACCCAGTCGAGGACCGGCCGCCCTGCCGCGGGGGACCCGCCGGTGCTGTGCCTGCAGGAGGTGGCCCGCCGCTACGGCGGGCGGACGGCGCTCGCCCCCCTGACGCTGCGGCTGTCGGCCGGCGCGGTCTGCGTCGTCGGCGGGGGGAACGGCGCCGGCAAGACCACGCTGCTGCGGATCGCGGCGGGGCTGGTGGAGCCGACGTCGGGCACCCGGTCGGTGACCGGGCAGGCGCTGTACCTGCGCCCCGGGGCGGCCGCGCGCCGTCGGCAGCGGGCGCTGGACGCCGTGACGTTCGCCGGCGCCCTGGCCGGCCGGGAGCAGCCGGCCGGTGCCGCCGCGGCGGCCCTGACCGCCTGCGGGCTTCCGGAGGAGCTGTGGGCGCGGGAGGCCGGCCGCCTCTCGGCGGGGCAGCGGGCGCGGGTGACCCTCGCCGTGGCCCGTGTGGTGGTCCCGGCGGTGGTGTGCCTCGACGAACCCATGGAGCACCTCGACGCGGCCGGCCGGGAGGCCGTGCGCCGCACGGTCGAGGACCTGGCCCGCGACGGGTCGGCGGTGCTCGTCGCGGGCTCGGAGGTCGCCGCCGGCCTGGGCCCGGTCGACGCCCGCCTGGAGCTCGTCGGCGGCGCCGCGACGGTGCTCGGGTGAGCGGGGGAGGCGGACGGCAGGAGGGCCGCGCCGGTGTCCTGCGCACCGTCCCCCTGCTGGTCCGGCGGGACGCCCGGATCGCCCTGGGGGGCGTCGACGGCTTCGCCTCGGTGCTGCCGTTCGTCGCGGCCGGGGTCGTCCTGGGGGGCCTGGTGTTCGGCCCCGACCCCGCCGCGCTCCGGGCCGCGGCGCCCGGCCTGGTCTGGCTGCTCGTGCTCACCGCCGCCGTTCCGCTGGCCCGGCTGGTCGCGGCCGCGGAGCGCGACGAGGACTCCTGGGACCTGCTGCGCGGCCTCGTCCCGGCCGGGGCGCTGTTCCTCGCCAAGGCGGCCGTCCTCTGGACCGCGCTCGCGGTCACCTGGGCCACGGCGACCGTCCTCGCCGTCCTGCTCCTCGACGGCCCGGTCTCCCTCGCCGGGTGCGCCGCGGCGGCGCTCGGGCTGGTGGGCGTCGCGGCGAGCACCACGGTCTTCGGCGCCCTGCTGGCGGCCTCGGCCCGCGGAGCGGGCCTGCTCGCCGCCCTGGTGCTCCCCGCCGGGCTGCCCGCGCTGCTGGCCGGGACGCAGGCCGCCGTCGTGGCGGAGCCGTTCCCGTGGCTGGTGCTGCTGGTCGCCTACGACATGGTCGTCGGGGCGACCGCCTGGGCCGTCTTCCCCTTCCTCCTGGAGGAGTGAGAGGCTGGCCGGGTCCCCGCTGACCCAGCCGTCCCCGAGCCTTCCCGGGCGGGGACCGGTCGACAGGAGGAGCGAGCGTGCGTAGGACTCCGGCGCCCGGCGGTGCGCTCCTTCCCGCCGCCGCTGCCGGGGCGACCGCGGTCGCGCTGGTCCTGGCGCTCGTCGTCGCCCCCGAGGACGCGGTGCAGGGCCCGGCGCAGCGGTTGATGTACGTGCACGTCCCCGCCGCCTGGGTGGCCTACCTGGCGTTCGCCACCGTGCTGGTGTGCAGCGTGGGCTACCTGGTGCGCCGTGAGCTGCGCTGGGACCGGTACGCGCAGGCCGCCGCCGAGCTGGGTGTCGGGCTGACGGCGCTGGCGATCGCGCTGGGCATGCTCTGGGGTCGCCCCGTCTGGGGCGTCTGGTGGACGTGGGACGCCCGTCTGGTCACGACGACGGTGCTCCTGCTGGTCTACGTCGCCTACCTCGGCGTCCGCCGGATGGCCGACGACCCGCACGTCGCCGCCCGCCGGTCCGCGGCCGTCGGCATCGTCGCCTTCCTCAACGTGCCGGTCGTGCACTTCTCGGTCGTGTGGTGGCGGACGCTGCACCAGCCGCCCACCGTGCTCGGCCCCGAGGGCAGCCCGCCGATCCACCCCACGATGGCGTGGGCGCTGGGCGCGGGCGTCCTCGCCTTCACCCTCCTCGCGGTGCTCGTGGTCCGCCGCCGCGTCGCCCGGCTGCGCGCGGCGGCGTCCGAGCCGGCGGGTGCGCCCGCCCGTACCGGCGGCGAGGGCGCGCCGGTGATCACCGTCGTCCCCGGAGGCGGCCGGTGAGCGGGCAGCTGGCGGTGGTCCTCGGCTACCTGCTCACGCTGCTGGTGTGGGCGGGGTACCTGTGGGCCACCCGACCCGGGCGGGGTGACCGGTGAGCCGGTCGACCGCGCGGCGGCGCACCCTGTCGCTCCGGCTGCTGGTGGTGGTCGGGGCGGTGTCCGGCGCGCTCGCCCTGCTGGGGGTCAGCGGGCTGGCCGACACGCTCGTCTACTACCGCACGCCGACGGAGGTCCTGGCGGAGCGACCGGCGGAGGACGAGCGGCTGCGCCTCGGGGGGCTGGTGCAGGCCGGCTCCCTGGAGCGCGTCGGCGCCGAGGCCCGGTTCACCGTCACCGACGGCGTCGGGACCCTCCCCGTCGTCTACGCCGGGGCGCTGCCGGCGGTGTTCGCCGAGGGGCAGGGCGCCGTCGTCGAGGGGTGGCTGCGCGCGGACGGCGTCTTCGTCGGCGACCTGGTCCTGGTCAAGCACTCCAACGAGTACCAGCCGATCGGGGAGACCGGGTGACGGCGCTGCTCGGGACCGCCTCGCTGGCCTCGGGACTCGTCCTCGCGCTCACGTCCGTGGCGGCCTGGGTGGGCGTCGCGACGGGCCGCGGGGCGGCCGGATCCGCGCGGCGGCTGACCTACGCCGTCCTCGGGGCGGCGCTGGCGGCCGCCGCCGTGCTCGAGTGGGCGTTGCTCACCCACGACTTCGGCGTGCGGTACGTGGCGGAGAACGGCGGTCGCGCCGTGCCGCTGTACTACACGGTGACCAGCCTCTGGTCCGCCCTGGAGGGGTCGCTGCTGCTCTGGCTGGTGGTGCTCGCCGGGTACGCCGCCGCGGTCGCCCGCCGCCCGGACGCGCGGGCCGCCCGGCACCACCCCTGGGTGCTCGTGACGCTGTCGGTCGTCGCCGCCTTCTTCTTCGCGCTCGCGCTGTTCGGTGGCAACGCGTTCGAGCGGGTGTCCCCGGTGCCCGCGGACGGCCCGGGCCCCAACCCGCTGCTGCAGGACAACCCGCTCATGGGGGCGCACCCACCGCTGCTGTACCTGGGGTACGTCGGTCTCGCGGTCCCCTTCGCCTACGCGGTCGCGGCCCTCGTCACCGGGGACACCGGGCGCGGCTGGCTGCTGGCCGTCCGCCGCTGGACGCTGGTGGCCTGGACCTTCCTGACGCTGGGCATCGTGCTCGGCGCCTGGTGGTCCTACGCGGTGCTGGGCTGGGGCGGCTACTGGGCGTGGGACCCGGTGGAGAACGCCTCCCTGCTGCCGTGGCTGACGGCCACGGCGCTGCTGCACTCCGCCATGGTCCAGGAGCGGCGGGCGACCCTGCGGGTGTGGAACGTCTGCCTGGCCGTCGCCTCCTTCGTGCTCGTGCTGGTCGGCACGTTCCTCACCCGCAGCGGCATCGTCGACAGCGTCCACGCCTTCAGCCGGTCGTCGCTGGGGGCGCTCCTCCTGGGATTCGTCGCCGTCGTCCTCGCGACCGTCGCGGTGCTGCTGGTGTGGCGCGCCGACCGGCTCGGACCGGACGGGACCCTGTCCGCCCGGCTCTCCCGGGAGACGGTGTTCCTCGGGAACAACGTGCTGCTGGTGGGGCTGGCCTTCACCGTCCTGCTGGGCACGCTCTTCCCGGTGTTCGCCCAGCTGGCCGACGGCCGCCAGGTGTCGGTGGGCCCGCCCTACTACAACCAGATGGCGGTACCGGTCGCGCTGGTCGTGCTGCTGCTGATGGCGCTGGGACCGCTGGTGTCGTGGGGGAGCGACTCGGTGCCGGCGCTCGCCCGCCGGGTGGCGGTGCCGGTCGCAGTCGCCGTCGCGCTGGTCGCGCTGCTGGTGGTGCTGGGCGTCTCCGGTGCCGCGGCGCTGACCGCGTTCGGCCTGGCCGCCCTCGTGCTGGCCACGTCGGTGCAGCTCGTCGGCCAGGGGGCCGGCGTCGTCCGGCGGGCCACCGGCCGGTCGTGGCCACGGGCGCTGCTCGAGGCCGGCCGTCGCCGGCGCCGGCTGTACGGCGGGCTGGTCGTGCACGTCGGGGTGGCGCTGGCCGCCGTCGCCGTCGCGGCGTCCTCCTCCTTCGCGACGGCGACGGAGCAGCGCGTCGCGGTGGGGGACGCGGTGGGCGCGGCGGGCTGGACGGCGCGGCTGGAATCGGTCGAACGCGAGCGGACGGCCCAGGAGATGCGTGTGGTCGCGCGGCTGGAGCTCGAGGAGGCGGGCCGGGCGCGGGGCGCGGCCGCGCCCGAACTGCGGACGTTCCCCGCGCACTCGATCACGGTCGCCTCACCGGCGGTCCGCTCCACGCTCGTCGGCGACGTCTACCTGACCGTCACCGAGGTCGACCCGGACGGCCGGTGGGCGCTGGTCCGGATCGCGGTGAACCCGCTGGTCTCCTGGCTCTGGATCGCCGGTGGGGTGATGGCGCTGGGGGCCGCGGTGGCCGGCTGGCCCACCCGCCGGCTCCGTGGGCGGCCGGAGGCGTCGGAGGAACCGGCGTCCAGCCTGTCGTCGGGGGATCGGTGAGCGGCCGGCGGCGGTGGCTGCTGCTGGTCCCCGCCCTGCTCGTGGGTCTGGTGCTGACCGTGCCGCTCGCTCTCGCGCTGGACCGCCCCGGGGGCGCGACCTCCACGGCGATCGTGGGGGGCCCGGCCCCGGCCCTGGCGGGTGCCACCCTGGACGGGGGACACGTCGACCTCGCGGAGCTGCGCGGCTCGGTGGTGCTGGTCAACGTCTGGGCCTCGTGGTGCGCGCCCTGCCGGGAGGAGATGCCGTTGCTGGTCGAGACGGCACGGCAGTGGGGGCCGCAGGGCCTGCGCGTCGTCGGCATCGACGTGAACGACGACGACGATGCCGCCCGCGAGTTCCTCGCGGGCGTCGGCGGGACCCCGTTCCCGAGCGTGGCCGACGCCGACGGCCGGCTGGCCGTGGAGTGGGGGACGACGGGTGTGCCCGAGACCTTCGTCGTCGACCGGGACGGCACGGTCGTCGCCCGCCGGGTGGGCGCTGTCTCCGCCGCGTGGCTGGCGGAGGAAGTGCTGCCGCGGCTGGAGGCGGGGTGAGCGGCCGGGCGCGGGTCCTGGCCGTCGTGCTGGCGGTGCTCGCGCTCGCCGCCGCGCTGTGGTGGCGCCAGGAGCCGATCACGCAGCCCGATCCGGCGGCGACCGCGCGGGAGATCGCGGCCGGGCTGCGGTGCCCCACCTGTGCGGGCGAGTCCGCGGCGGACTCGGCGGCGCCGGCGGCCCGCGGGATGCGCGCGGTCATCGCCGAGCGGGTGGCGGCAGGCGAGAGCCCCGAGGAGATCCGCGCCTGGTTCGTGGGGCGCTACGGCGAGTGGATCCTGCTCGACCCGCCCCGGGAGGGGGTGGGCTGGGCGCTGGTCGTCCTGCCGGGGGTGGCCCTGGTGGGCGGGGTGGTCGCGGTCGGCGTCCTGGTCTCCCGCCGGCGGCCGGCGGCCGGGACGGCGCTGACCGACGCCGACCGCAGGGCGGCGGAGGCAGCCGTCGCCGCTGCGGTCGCCCGCCGCGACGGGTTCACCGGATCCGGTGCGGACGAGCGGCTGGAGGCCGCCCTCCAGCTGCTCGAGGACGTCCGGTCCGGGCCGCGCGGCGCGCACGCGCGCGCCGCGGAGGACGAGCTGCTGGCGGAGGTCCTGCGGCTCACCTCCGCGCAGCCGGACCCGGCGGTGGCCGTGCCCGCCGAGGAGGACGGCGCGGCGCCGGACGGGGAGCCGGCGCCCGATCGGCGGGGGTGGTTGCCGCGGCCCGCGGTGCTCGTGCCGGTGGTGGCCGTGGCCGTGGTCGGCGCGGTCGCCGTGGTCGCCGTCCCCCGGGTGCTCGCCCCCGCCGCGGCAGGGCCGGAGGAGGCGGGGGTCCCGGCCGCGCAGGAGGGGGCAGCGGCCGCCGACCTCGCCGACGAGCTGCTCCGGCAGGCGCGGGCGCTGGACGACGCCGGCCGGTTCGGCGAGGCGGCGACCGCCTACCGGGCGGTGCTCGAGGAGCGACCGCAGGATTTGGCGGTGGTGCTGTCGCTGGCCTTCGCGCTGCTCCGCGACGAGCGGCCGGAGGAGGCCGCCCCCCTCGTGCGGACCGTCCTCGCCGCGGCGCCCGAGCACCCGGAGGCGCTGCTCATGCTGGGCTCCGCCGAGCACGCCCTCGGTGACCCGACCGCCGGCACCACCCTGCGGCGCTTCCTGGAGCTGGCCCCCGACCACCCGGCCGCGGACGCGGTGCGGGAACTGCTGGGGGAGCCGTGAGCGCGCACCCGGCCCGCGCGCTGCTGCCGCTCGCGCTCGTGGTCGCTCTCGCCGGATGCACCGCCGATGCCCCGCCGTCCGCGGCGGCGCCGCCGGCGGGCGAGCAGCGGGTGGGGCTGACCGAGTGGGACATCGTCACCGAGGGCCGCCCGCTGGCCGCCGGGGACGTCCGGCTCGTCGTCACGAACGCCGGGGCCGCGCCGCACGACCTCGCCGTCCGCGTCGACGGCGACCAGCGCGCCGTCACGCCGGTGCTCGACCCGGGTGAGGCGCACGAGCTGGCCTTCGCGGTGGCGGCGGACGAGCGCGTCGAGCTGTGGTGCACCGTGACGGGCCACCACGCCGCGGGCATGCACACGGTCCTCGACGTGGTGGCCGGGGGGCCGGTGCGTTGAGCGGCGCCCCGGTCCCCGGCAGCACGCTGGCCCACCCGCTCGGCGGGGGCGGCGACTGGTCGTACGCGACGATCGCGTTCCTCGGGCTGGCCGCGCTCGGCTACGCCTGCCTGCTGGCCTGGACGGCGCCCCGTCGTCGGTCGCCCTGGGCGGCGGCCGGACCGGGTGCGGCCTGGCTGCTCGGCCTGACCGCGCTCGGCGCCGCCCTCGCCTCGCCGCTGGAGCGGCTGGCCGAGGACTCCCTCACCGCCCACATGGCGCAGCACCTGCTGCTGACCATCGTCGCCGCACCGCTGCTCGTGCTCGCCGATCCGGTGCCGCGCGTGCTGACCGCGCTGCCGCCCCGCGCCCGCGAGGTCCTCGCCCGCCCGTGGTCGGCGGTGGCCCGGCGTGCCCGTCGTCCCGGCGTGGTCCTCGCGGTGGCCGCCGGCTACCTGGCCGTCGTCCTGCTGTGGCACCTGCCCGGCGCCTACGAGGCGGCGGTGCGCTCGGAGGCGGTGCACGTCGCCGAGCACCTGACGTTCCTCGCCGCGGCGGTGGTCTTCTGGTGGTGCCTGCTGCGGGTGCCGCGCCGGCGGCTCGGTCAGCTCGTGGCCGGGCTGGTCGCCGTGCTCGTGCCGGCGTTCGGTGAGGCCGTGCTCGGCGGCGTCATGATGCTGTCGTCCACCCCCTGGTACGGGGTCTACGTGGAGACGGCGGTCGACCACGGCTTCGACCCGGTGGCCGACCAGCAGGTGGCCGGCGCCGTGCTGTGGGCCGCCGGGACACCTGTCTACCTCCTGGCCGCCGTGGTGCTGGTCCTGCGCCTGGTCCGGTCCGCACCGGCGGACGACCGGCCTCCGCTGCCGGTGCCACCCATGCCCGACCGGTCCCGGCCGGCGCGCGCGGCCGTCGACGCCGCGCCTCGCTGAGCGCCGCGGCGCCTCAGCCCGTGGCCGGGCGGCGGGCGGTGGCGATGCGGACGTCCTCGCGCAGGCTCTCCACCGTCTCGTCCGGGACGAGCGGCCACGCACGGCGCAGCTCCGCGAGCGCACCGGCGAGGAGCGCGCCGGCGCCACCGGCGAACAGCCCGGTCGCCAGCGCGGCGGAGGCCGTCGGGCCGAGCCGCCGGTCGAGGAGACGGAGCAGGAGGGCGGTCGAGGTACCGACCGACATCGCCCCGAGGACGCCGGCGGCGCCCAGGAGTGCGCCGGCACGGCCGGCCTGCCGGGCCTTGCCGGCCAGCTCGGCCTGGGCGTGCTGCAGCTCCTGCCGGACCAGGGCCGAGAGGTCGGTGCTCAACGACTGGAGCAGGTCGCTGGTGGAGTTGCTCCGGGTCGGTTCGCTCATGGGTGCTCCTCGCGCTGGGGCGGGTGGACCGGTGCGGCACCACGTCCGCTACCCGCGGCCCCCGGGATCCGAACCCGGGGCGCGCGAACCGGGGCGTCAGGCCGCGGCGGGCCGCAGCGGTGGCGCGGTGCGCACGCCGAAGACCTCCCGCAGCGCCACCCGCGCCGCGTTGTCCCCGCACATGCCGTGGACGGCGGGCCCGGGTGGGGTGGCCGACGAGGCCAGGTAGGTGCCCGGCACGGGTGTCTTGTAGGTGTTCCACCGGGGCACGGGGCGGGCGAGCATCTGCCAGAGGGACGCCTCGCCGTTGGAGATCTCCCCGCCGACGTAGTTGGGGTTGTACGCCTCCATCTCGGGTGCGCGCATGGTGTGCCGGGCCAGGATCGTGTCGCGGAACCCCGGGGCGAACCGCTCCACCTGCGCCTCGATCCGGTCGGTCATGTCGACGTCGGACCCGTTCGGCACGTGCGCGTACGCCCACAGCACGTGCCCGCCGGACGGTGCCCGCGTCGGGTCGGCCACGGTCGGCTGCACGGCGATCACGAACGGCCGGTCGGTGTCGCGTCCGGAGGAGGGGGCGGACTCGGCGGCGACGGTCTCGTCGAGGGTGCCCGACAGGTGCACCGTGCCGGCGCGGCGGACGTCGGCGTGGGTCCAGGGCACCGGTTCCGACAGCGCCCAGTCGATCTTGAAGACGCCCGGGCCGTGGCGGTACCGGGAGACCCAGCGGCGGTACCCCTCGTGGACGCGGTCGCCGGCCAGCCGGACGAAGGCCCGCGGGGTGGTGTCCAGCAGGACCGCGGGGACGCCGTCGAACTCGCGCAGGTCGGTGACCTCGTGCCCGGTGACCACCTCGCCCCCCTGTTCCCGGAGGGCGACGACCATCGCGTCGGCCATCCGCTGGGAGCCGCCCTCGATCACCGGCCAGCCGCTGTGGTGGGCGAGCATCCCCTGCAGCAGGCCGAGCCCGCCGGTGATCGCGCGGGTGAGGTCCAGCGTCCCGTGCGCGGCGGCCCCGGCGAGCAGCGCGCTCGGCTCCTCGGTGCGGAACCAGCGGCGCGCCAGCCGGCGGACGTCGGGCAGCCCGTTGACGGCGAACCAGGCCATCGCCGGCAGGCTCCGGGTGGGGATCCGGCGCAGCGCGCTGCCGAGGAAGAAGTCCACGAGGTCGTCGCCCGCGTCGACCAGCGGGCCGAGCAGCCGCCGGTAGGCGGGGCCGTCGGGTCCGAACCCGTCCGCCGTCTCCTCCAGCGACCGGTGGGCGATCGCCGCCCGGCCGCCGTCGAGGGGGTGGGCGTAGGGGACCTCCGGGTGCAGGAGCCGCACGCCGCGGGAGGGCAGGTCGAACTCGCGGAAGAACGGAGCGGCGGCCGCCATGGGGTGCACCGAGGCGCAGATGTCGGAGAGGAAGCCCGGCCGGGTCAGCTCGGCGGAGCGGATGCCTCCTCCGGGCCGGTCGTCGCGCTCGAGGACCTGCACCCGCAGCCCCGCGGCGGCCAGCCGGAGGGCCGCCGCCAGTCCGTTGGGCCCCGAACCGACGACGACGGCGTCCGGCTTCCCGTTCATCGACCCCATGCTGGGTCAGGACCCGGCCGGCGGCCAGCCGGCGGTCGTGGACCTCCGGCGCAAAGGTGCAGGCCGCCCGGCCGGTCGCTAGGGTCGAACCGTAGCCCGAACGGACCGAGGTGTGTGGCCGAGCTCGTGCCCGCACGCCCAGCGACCCGGCCACCGCTTCCGGCGGTCGGGGCTCTGCAAGGGGAGTTCATGAAGACCTGGCTCGAGGCGTGGCCGGTGGTCCGGCAGCTCACCGGAGACGATCCGTCCGGCCGCGGCAGCGCCGTCCGGAGCAGGCGGACGGACTCCCTGACCCCTCGCACGGCGACCGCCGACCGGGTGGTGCAGAGCGTGTGCCCCTACTGCGCGGTGGGCTGCGGCCAGCGGGTGTTCGTCCAGGACGAGAGGGTCACCCAGATCGAGGGTGACCCCGATTCGCCGATCAGCCGCGGCCGGCTGTGCCCCAAGGGGGCGGCCAGCAAGAACCTGGTCACCAGTACGACCCGCCAGACCAAGGTCCGCTACCGCCGTCCGCACGGGACGGAGTGGGAGGACCTCGACCTCGACACCGCGATGGACATGATCGCCGACCGGGTGATCAGGACCCGCCGCGAGACCTGGCAGGACGAGGTCGACGGCAAGCGGGTCAACCGCACGATGGGGATAGCGAGCCTCGGAGGGGCGACCCTCGACAACGAGGAGAACTACCTCATGAAGAAGCTCTACACCGCCATGGGCGCGGTGCAGGTCGAGAACCAGGCGCGCATATAGCACTCCTCCACGGTCCCCGGTCTGGGGACCACGTTCGGTCGCGGCGGCGCGACGATGCCGCAGCAGGACCTGGCCAACTCCGACTGCATCGTCATCCAGGGCTCCAACATGGCCGAGGCACACCCCGTGGGCTTCCAGTGGGTGATGGAGGCCAAGGCCCGCGGCGCGACGGTCATCCACGTCGACCCGCGGTTCACCCGCACCAGCGCGCTGGCCGATCTGCACGTCCCGCTGCGGGCGGGCAGCGACATCGCCTTCCTCGGCGGGCTGATCAACCACGTCCTGCAGAACGAGCTGGAGTTCCGCGAGTACGTCGTCGCCTACACCAACGCGGCGGCCATCCTGCGGGAGGACTTCCAGGACACCGAGGACCTCGACGGCCTGTTCTCCGGCTACGACCCGGAGAAGGGGGAGTACGACGAGACGTCGTGGCAGTACGAGGGCACGGAGGTCACCGCCGCGGCCGGGCAGCGCCAGACGCCCAAACCGGGGGCGTCCGGCGTCTCCGGCGCGCGGCCGGCCGACGCGGAGGAGCACGCGGAGGGCGGCTCGGAGGAGTCGGGCAGCGGTGGCGTCCCCATCGGCGGCAAGCCCCGTCGCGACGAGACGCTCCAGCACCCCCGGTGCGTCTACCAGGTGCTCAAGCGCCACTACGCGCGCTACACCCCGGAGCTGGTCCACGAGGTGTGCGGCATCGAACCGGCCGTCTTCCGGAAGGTCGCCGAGGCGCTGACGAGCAACTCCGGTCGCGAGCGCACCAGCGCCTTCGTCTACTCGGTCGGCTGGACCCAGCACACCGTCGGCGTCCAGTACATCCGCGCCGCGAGCGTGCTGCAGGCGCTGCTGGGGAACATGGGCCGCCCGGGCGGGGGCATCCTGGCGTTGCGCGGGCACGCCAGCATCCAGGGGTCGACCGACATCCCCACCCTCTACAACCTCCTCCCGGGGTACATCCCGATGCCGCACGCCCGCGAGGACCGCGACCTGGACGACTTCGTCGCCGAGGCCTCGGGCTCCGTCGGCTACTGGGGCAACATGCGGAAGTACGCGGTCAGCCTGCTGAAGGCCTGGTGGGGCGACGCCGCGCAGCCGGAGAACGACTTCTGCTTCGACCACCTGCCGCGGCTGACCGGTGACCACAGCAACTACCAGACGATCGCCGAGCAGATCCAGGGCACCGTGCCCGGCTACTTCCTCGTCGGCGAGAACCCGGTCGTCGGCAACGCCAACGGGAAGATGTCCCGGCTCGGGCTGGCCAACCTCGAGTGGCTCGTCGTCCGTGACCTGCAGCTGATCGAGTCGGCGACGTTCTGGGAGAACGGCCCGGAGATCGAGAGCGGCGAGCTGGTGACCGAGCAGATCCCGACCGAGGTGTTCTTCCTGCCCGCGGCGGCGCACGTGGAGAAGGACGGCTCGTTCACCAACACCCAGCGGCTGCTGCAGTGGCACTCCCAGGCCGTGGAGCCCCAGGGCGACTGCCGCAGCGACCTGTGGTTCTACTTCCACCTCGGCCGCATCATCCGCGAGAAGCTCGCCGGCTCCACCGACCCGCGGGACCGGCCGATCCTCGACCTCACCTGGGACTACCCGACCCACGGGCCCCACGACGAGCCCAGCGCGTACGCGGTGCTCCGCGAGATCAGCGGCACCGGGCCGGACGGCACGGCGGTGTCCGGGTACACCGAGCTGGCGGACGACGGGTCGACCAGCTGCGGCTGCTGGATCTACTCCGGGGTCTTCGCCGACGAGGTGAACCAGGCCAACCGCAAGAAGCCGCACACCGAGCAGGACCTGGTGGCGCCCGAGTGGGGCTGGGCGTGGCCGATGAACCGCCGGGTGCTGTACAACCGCGCCTCGGCCGACCCCGAGGGCCGGCCGTGGAGCGAGCGCAAGAAGTACGTGTACTGGGACGACGACGCCGGGAAGTGGACCGGCCCCGACGTCCCGGACTTCCAGGCCACCAAGCGCCCCGACTACGTCCCTGCCGAGGGCGCCAAAGCCGAGGACGCCCTGTCGGGCACCGACCCGTTCATCATGCAGGGCGACGGCAAGGCGTGGCTGTTCGTGCCGGCCGGGCTGGCCGACGGGCCGATGCCGACCCACTACGAGCCGGCCGAGTCGCCGGTGCCCAACCCGCTGTACGAGCGGCAGGCCAACCCCGCGCGCAAGGAGCTCAGGGGGGCGTGGAACCGGGCCAACCCGGCGATGAACGAGGTCTTCCCGTTCGTCGTCACCACCTACCGGCTCACCGAGCACCACACCGCCGGCGGGATGAGCCGCACCCTGGAGTACCTCGCCGAGCTGCAGCCCGAGTTCTTCTGCGAGGTCAGCCCCCAGCTGGCCGCCGAGCGCGAGCTGGAGCACATGGGCTGGGCCACGCTGGTCAGCACGCGCAACGCCATCGAGGCACGGGTGCTCGTCACCGAGCGGATGCGCCCGCTGCGGGTCGCCGGCCGCGAGGTGCACCAGATCGGCCTCCCGTACCACTGGGGCCAGAACGGCATCACCACCGGCGACTCGGCCAACGAGCTGCTCGGCGTGGTGATGGACCCGAACGTGCACATCCAGGAATCCAAGGTCGCCACCTGCGACATCCGGCCCGGCCGCCGGCCCCGGGGGCCGGCGCTGGTCGAGTTCGTCGAGGACTACCGCCACCGGGCCGGCGTCGCCAGTGGGCGGCTCGGCCCGAACGGACGAGCCCCGATCGAGGAGCGGTCATGACGACGATCAGTTCGGCGAGCACCGCCTTCTCCGGGGACGACCCGCACAACCGGTTGTTCGGCCCGGTCCCCGACGTCGCCGGCGAGCGCGGGTACGGCGACGACCACCCGCCCCGGGTCGGCTTCTTCACCGACACGTCGGTGTGCATCGGCTGCAAGGCGTGCGAGGTGGCGTGCAAGGAGTGGAACACGCTCCCGATGGACGATGCCGAGGGCAACCGGGCGCAGCTCGGGCTGACCGGGGCGTCGTACGACAACACCGGCCTGCTCGGGGCCAACAGCTGGCGGCACGTGGCGTTCGTCGAGCAGAGCCGCGCGGTCGACCTCCCGATGCCGACGGTGGGAGCGCCGGGCGCGGTCGGCGGGCAGCGGCCGCTGGAGGACCCACCCGTCGTCCACCCGCGGGTGCCGGCGTCGGCCACCACGGCCGAGCAGAGCGCGCCGCAGCAGACGCCGTCGGCGGACCGGGAGATCCGGTGGCTGATGAGCTCCGACGTCTGCAAGCACTGCACGCACGCCGCCTGCCTCGACGTCTGCCCGACCGGCTCGCTGTTCCGCACCGAGTTCGGCAGCGTCGTGGTGCAGGAGGACATCTGCAACGGCTGCGGCTACTGCGTGCCCGCCTGCCCCTACGGCGTGATCGACCAGCGGGAGGACGACGGGCGGGTGTTCAAGTGCACCCTCTGCTACGACCGGCTGACCGATGGCCTCCAGCCCGCCTGCGCCAGCGCCTGCCCCACCGAGTCGATCCAGTTCGGCGACCTGGACGAGCTCCGCGCCCGGGCCGACGCCCGGCTCGCGGCACTGCAGGACAAGGGCGTCGAGGGGGCCCGGCTGTACGGGCACGACGAGGACGACGGCGTCGGGGGAGCGGGCGCCTTCTTCCTGCTCCTGGACGAGCCGGAGGTGTACGGGCTGCCGCCGGACCCGGTGGTGACCACCCGCGACCTGCCGTCGATGTGGCGGCACGTCGCCGCGGGCGCGGCGATGGTGGTCGGTGTGGTGGCGTCGGCGTTCGTGGGGCGACGCCGGTGACGGCGGCCGACGGCGTCCCCGGGGCGGGCTGGCGCCGGGCGGACGGGCCACCGGCCCAGGACCGGGAGCGACGTCGCCGCTCGGGGAGCCGGCCGCCGCGCCCTGGCGAGTCGGTGGTCGGGGAGGCGGAGTTCACCTCCTACTACGGGCGGCCGGTGATCAAGCCGCCGGTGTGGAAGACCCCGGACGTGCCGCTGTACCTCTTCCTCGGTGGGGCGGCCGGGTCGTCGGCGCTGCTGGGGGCGATGGCCGAGCTGACCGGCCGGCCGGGACTCGCGCGGGTCGGGCACCTGACCGCCGGCGGTGGGGCGCTGTCGTCGGTGGCCTTCCTCATCCACGACCTGGGCCGGCCGGAGCGGTTCCTCTACATGCTGCGGGTGCTCAAGCCGACCTCGCCGCTGTCGGTGGGTTCCTGGATCCTCGCACCGTTCAGCGCCCTGGCCACGGCCACGGCCGGCGCCCACCTGCTGGGTCGCTTCCCGCGCCTGCGGATGCTCACCGGGGTGGGGGCGGCCGTGCTCGGCGGGCCGATGACCACCTACACGGCGGCGCTCCTCTCCAACACCGCGGTTCCCTCGTGGCACGAGGTGCACCGGGAGCTGCCGTTGGTCTTCGCCGGGTCGGCCATGGCCGCCGGGGGAGGCATCGCCACGGCGTGCACCCCGGTCGCGGAAGCAGGGCCGGCCCGGAAGGTCGCGGTGGCCGGTGCCGCGATCGAGCTCGGGATGATGCACCGGGTGGAGCACAGCCACGGGTTGCTCAGCGAGCCCTACCGCGCCGGTCGCCCAGGACGGCTGCTGACGACGGCCCGGGCCTGCACGCTGGCCGGGACGGCGCTGACGCTGGCCTCCGGCCGGCGCCGGCTGCCGGCGGTGCTCGGGGGAGCCCTGCTGGCGGCCGGCTCCGCGCTCACCCGGTTCGGCGTCTTCGACGCCGGCATGGCCAGCGCGAAGGACCCGAAGTACACCGTCGAACCGCAGCGGGCACGGGCTGCCGGACGGGACGCGGCGAACGCGAGCGCCGAGGAAGCGCACACGGCGTCCTGAGTCCGGCAGCACGGTGACTTCCGGGTGGGAGAGTCCCCGACCGTCATGGAGGCCCGCCGTGCCGTACTGGCACGCGGGTCGAGCCGAGCCACCGGGCGTTGAACCGCGCCCTGACGCGGCTCAACGCCCGGCGGGGCGGCCAGACGTGCCCTTCCTGCGCACCACCTGAGGTCACCTGCTCCCGAACGCCGTCCTGAGTTCGGGAGCACGCGTTGCCATGGGTGAGAAATGCTCACCCAGCCGGGCCTCTACGACGAGGCGCGCTCGGCCTCCTCTTGCTGACGCTTCTCCCGAGAGCGAAGGGTGCGGACCAGCCACACGCTGGAGGTCGCCAGCCACAGGACAGCGATGAAGATCCGCCAGCCGTCGTCTCCGTCGATGACCGCGAGCACCAGTACGACGAGCCAGATGCCGGCGAGGACGACCCAGAACCCCAGGTCCAGCGCCCGCAGGGTGCGAGGGACCCACCGCTTGGACACCTTCGGAAGCGTAGCCGCCTGCATCAGTCGTGCCCGCTGCTACGAGGTCGCAGCCGCTGGCGAGCCGGTGCATCCACGCACCGACCGCTCGCCGTCCACCGAGGCGTGCCCGGCGGTGCGGTGGCAAGGTCCTTCGTCCCTTGAGGAGGAGTGGCCCGTGGTCATCCATGAGGAACACATTGAGCAGTTCGACCGCAGTCTGCGGAGGAAGTGACCGTGACAACGTTCAGCCGGAGGGCCCTCGGCTTGATCGTCGTATCGCTCATCAGCGTCGTCGGCCTTACGGCGTGGTACGGGCGATTCGTCTGGGAGGACAGCGGCTCGTTCGCGTTCTTGATGTTCGGCGTGCCACTGGCGTGCACGGCGCTGGCTCTGGTGGCCGAACGTGCCGGCAGGACGCGGTTGGCTTCCGGGGTGGTGGCGGCCCTCGGGCTGGTGTCAGTGGCGTGGTCGCTCATCACGGGCCTGGGCATCGGTGGCGCCTTCCTGCTGCCGTCATGCCTGCTGCTGGTCGCTGCCCTGATCTCGTGGGTGGACCGACAGCGGCGGGGCACCGCTACGCCGCGGCGGACCTGATCGAGGCCGTGCACCAGGCTGCTCGAGCGCGGGCAGCCTGGTGCACGATCCCGCTGGCCTCCGCTTGGGCCGCGGGGGACAGCGGGGCTGCCGAGGAGGCGTCACCCACCCGGACGACGAGTGGCGGCGGCTCCAGCTGCAGGACCGGGCACCTCATGTGGCGGCCTGAGGAGGCGGGCGTCGAGACCGGGACCACCGTCCTGCACAGCGATGAAGCCGTGGACCCGGACGGTCAGGCCGACCATTCGTCCATCACACCTCGGCCGTAAGGGGGGCGCCGTCCTGAGGCCCGGACGGCGCGACTCCCGCGGTACCGGCCGGCTCACGGCCGGCCGGCCGGGTCCGATCCGGGCTGCTCGGCCGGGTGCGTGCCGCTGAGGTGACGGGCGGCGTTGACCAGTCCGACGTGGCTGAACGCCTGCGGCACGTTGCCGAGCTGACGACCGAGCCGGGTGTCGTACTCCTCGCTCAGCAACCCCACGTCGTTGCGCAGCCCGAGCAACCGCTCGAACAACTCCGTCGCCTCGGTTCGGCGTCCCGTGCCGTTCAGCGCGTCGACCAGCCAGAAGCTGCAGGCGAGGAAGGCGCCCTCGGGACCGGGCAGCCCGTCGTCGGTGTCCTCGGCCTCCGGCCGGTACCGCAGCAGGAGGCCGTCCTCGTCCAGTTCGCGGCGGACGGCCTCGACGGTGCCCGTCACCCGGGGGTCGTCCCAGTCGAGGAACCCGAACCGCGGGATGAGCAGCAGGGCCGCGTCCAGGCCCCGCGAGCCGTAGTACTGGGTGAACGTGCCGCGCTCGGCGTCGTAGCCCTTGGCGCACACGTCGGCGTGGATCTCGCTGCGCAGGGCCCGCCAGCGGTCCACCGGACCATCGAGGCCCTGCTGCTCGACCGCCCGGACCGCGCTGTCGACCCCGGCCCAGGCCATGACCTTGCTGTGCACGAAGTGCCGCCGCGTGGCGCGCACTTCCCACAGGCCGTTGTCGGGCTCGTCCCACGCGCCCTCCAGGTAGTCCAGGAGCTCCCGCTGGAGGGACCACGCGTCCGCGCTGTGCGGCATGCCGGCCTCGCGGGCCAGGTGCAGGCCGTCGAGCACCTCGCCCCAGACGTCGAGCTGGAACTGGTCGGCGGCGGCGTTCCCGATCCGTACCGGCGCGGAGCCCTCGTAGCCGGCGAGCCAGGGCAGCTCGTGCTCCGGCAGCCGCCGGGTGCCGTCGAGGCCGTACATGATCCGGAGGTCTGCAGGGTCGCCGGCCACCGCGCGCAGCAACCAGTCGCGCCACGCCCGCGCCTCGTGCACATAGCCGGTGCCGAGCAGGGCCTGCAGGGTGAACGTGGCGTCCCGGAGCCACGTGTAGCGGTAGTCCCAGTTGCGCACCCCGCCCAGCTTCTCGGGGAGGGAGGTCGTCGCTGCGGCGACGATGCCACCGGTGGGGGCGTAGGTCAGTGCCTTGAGGGTGATGAGCGAGCGGCGGACCGCGTCATCCCACTGCCCGGTGTAGTCGCACCGGCCGATCCAGTCGGCCCAGAACGTCTCGGTGTTGGTGAGCGCCGCCTCGGGCTCCGGCGGCCGGGGACGCGGTCGGTAGGACGAACCGTGGCTGAGGACGAACGGGACGCGCTCCCCGGCGTCGACCCAGAACTCCGCTCGCGCCGTGCCGTCGTGCTGCTCGAGGGGTATCGGGGTGCGCAGCCACAGCGCGTCCGGTCCGGCGACGGCGACGAGGTCGTCGCCGTCGGTGTAGGTCCACGGGCGGAGCTGGCCGTAGTCGAAGCGCGGCCGCAGGGTCGTCTGCATCCGCACGCGACCCGAGCGTCCCTCCACGATCCGGACGACCTCGGCGGCCTCGCCGCGCACGGGCATGAAGTCGACGACGACGACCGAGCCGTCGGGCGTCTCCCACTCCGTCTCGAGCACCAGCGAGTCACCGCGGTAGCGGCGTCGGGCGCAGCCGGCCGCCCCGCTGGGCGCCAGCAGCCAGCGACCCGCACGGTCGTCGTCGAGCAGCGCGGCGAAGCAGGCGGGGGAGTCGAAGCGGGGCAGGCACAACCAGTCCATCGACCCGTCCCGGCCCACGAGGGCGGCGGTCTGCAGGTCTCCGATCAGCGCGTAGTCCTCGATCCGCCCCGCCATCGGTCAGCGGTCGCGGCGCCAGGCGGCCACCGCCGTCGCCAGGAGCCCGGCACCGGCTGCGGCGAGGGCGCCGTGGTGGCGGGAGGCCCAGATCTGCGGATCCCGGTCCCGTGTCCGGTGCCGGAAGCTGCCTCGGGCACCGAAGTCGCGGCCGTCGGGCCCGTCGGCCGGCTTCCAGAGGTTGACCGGGTCGTCGGGGGACGCCTGCTCGCCGCGCTGCTGCCCCTCGTACCCGTTGCGGGCGAGGTACCAGTCCAGGAACTGCGGCCAGACCTTGTTGCCGAGGATCGTCCAGACGGTCGGGTTGCCCACCCACCATGCGCGGCGCCGCGGGTGCTCGCTCGCGTGGACGAGGGCCTCGGCCATCAGGTCGACCGGGTAGATCGGGGGCACCGGCTGCGGCCGTTCGGGCAGCTTGTTGAGCACCCAGTCGAACTGCGGGGTGTTGACCCCGGGCAGGTTGACCATCGTGACGTGCACGTTGCTGCCGTCGTGCCGCAGTTCGGTCAGCAGCGACTCGGTGAAGCCCTTGATGGCGTGCTTGGCCCCGCAGTAGACGCTCTGCAGGGGGATGCCGCGGTAGGCGAGCGCGGAGCCGGTCTGCACGATCACGCCGCGGTCCCGCGGCTTCATCCGCCGCAGCGCCGACATGGTGCCGTGCACGAACCCCAGGTAGGTGACCTGGGTGACGCGCTCCCACTCCTCGGCGGTGATCTGCTCGAACGGCGCGAACACCGTGCTGAACGCGACGTTGCACCAGACGTCGATCGGCCCGAGCTCCTCCTCCACCCGGCTCGCCGCCGCGTCGACGGCCGCCGCGTCGGCGACGTCCACCGGGATCACCAGCGGGGTGCCGCCGGCGGCGCGCACGTCCGCTGCGGCCCCGGCCAGGCCGGTCTCGCCCCGGGCCAGCAGGGCGACCCGGTCCCCCCGGCGGGCGAAGGCGACGGCGGTGGCCCGCCCGATCCCCCCGCTCGCACCGGTCACGACGACGACCCGACCGGTCCCGGCTTCTCCCGTTGCGCGCACGGCAGCCCCTTCCGTGGTTGTCGCGGCGCGGGCGCGGCCCGGCCGCACGAACGCGGTGCCGCGACCGGGGAGGCGCGGCGACATCGGCCTCCTTCGGTGTGCACGACGCGCGGGGGCGGCAAACCCGTTCCGGAGGACGTTCCGGGCCCGTCGGGACCTCGAAGGGGTCAGTCCGCCGCCCGGTCCGACGCGTGGTCGTTCCCGCCGAAGATCCGCGCGGCGACCTCGCGCCGGGCGACGGTGGCCCACTCGTGCTGCCGGTTGGCCTGCTCGACCAACCCGTCGAGCTGTTCCTTGTCGAGGCGGTCGTCGGCGTCGGCCACCTCCCGCAGGGTCTCGAAGCCGCTGCGCTTGGCCCGGACCGCGGAGGCGAGGAACTCGAACTCCACCAGGTCGCTCAGGGGGGAGCGGCTCAGCAGCCTGCCGTTGAGCTTCAGCCGCGAGATCTTCTCGCCGATCCACAGCGCCACCTGCTTGTGCCGCTGGATCGGAAGGCCGAGGGCGTCCATGGTCGCGCTCAGCGCGGCCTTCTCCTCGTGCAGCTCGGCCAGCAGCTGCTCGAGCCTGGGTGCGTACTTCGTCCCCCGGTGCACGTCCAGCATCCGCCGGACCAGCTCGATGCCCCCGGTCGAGGCAGCCAGGTGGTCGTTGCAGTAGATGGCCAGCAGATCGACGTTGCGCAGGTCGGCGGACGGTTGGGACACGGGGGGACCTCCAGGGGACGAGCGGCTGGTCACAGTGTCGTCGCGGGTGCGGTGTTGCGCGCGTCGCGGGACCGACGCGACGCCGGCGCCCGGCAGGTGTACTGTGGGTGTCACCGACGCGGGGTGGAGCAGCTCGGTAGCTCGCTGGGCTCATAACCCAGAGGTCGCAGGTTCGAATCCTGTCCCCGCTACCACGACGGAGGCCCGGTCACGCAGGTGACCGGGCCTCCGTGCGTCAGGGCCCACGAGCGCCCGCGGCAGTGTGTTGTGTGTCACCCCGATTCTCTCTAGCGTGCGGGGCACGACCGCCGTTCAGGGAGGACCGCTCGTGTCCGTCGACGCCGCACCAGCACCGGGAACCGTGCCGCCCCCGCGCAAGGCGGGCGCCGCCGATCTCGGCATCGACCTGTCCGACCGCGACTTCTGGCTGCGCCCCCCGGCCGAGCGCCACGCCGTCTTCGACCGGCTCCGTGCCGAGCGGCCGTTCGCGTTCTTCGCGGAGCCGGAGATCCCGAACCTGCAGAGCGGTCCCGGCTACCACGCGGTCACCCGCTACGCCGACCTGGAGGCGATCAGCTGCCAGCCCGCCCTCTTCTGCTCGGGGGAGGGGGCGGTCTCCATCCAGGACATCCCGGCCGACCTCAACGAGTTCTACGGCTCGCTGATCAGCATGGACGACCCGCGGCACGCCAAGATCCGCCGGATCGTGGCGAAGACGTTCACCCCGCGGATGCTCGAGCGGGTGGTGGACTCGGTGGCGGGGATCGTCGACGACGTCCTGGCCGAGGTGCGGCGGAAGGCGGCCGCGGGGGACGGCACGTTCGACGTCGTGGCCGACCTCGCCGCACCCGTCCCGCTGCGGGTCATCTGCGACATGATGGGCATCCCGGAGACGGACCGGGCGATGGTGCTGGCGAAGTCCAACGTCATCCTCTCCGGTGGTGACCCGGAGCTCGTGGAGGACGAGGAGGACCCCCTCACCGGGGTGCTCATGGCCGGCATCGAACTGGCCGCGCTCATGGAGCGGCTGGCCGCCGAACGGGTGGAGCGGCCCACCGACGACCTCACCACGGCCCTGGTCACGACCGACGTCGACGGCGAGCGCCTGACCCACCAGGAGATCGCCTCGTTCTTCATCCTGCTGCTGGTCGCGGGTAACGAGACCACCCGCAACGCCATCTCGCAGGGGCTGCTGGCGCTGCAGGAGCACCCGGACCAGCGGGCCCGCTGGGTCGCCGATCCGGGGCTCACCCGCACGGCCGTCGAGGAGATCGTGCGCTGGACCAGCCCGATCACCTGGATGCGCCGTACCGCGACCCGCGACGGGGAGCTGAACGGCTACCGGTTCGCCGCCGGGGACAAGTTCCTGCTCTTCTACGCCGCCGCCAACCGCGACCCCGAGGTGTTCGCCGACCCGCACCGCTTCGACCTGGGGCGCGACCCTAACCCGCACGTCGGTTTCGGGTCGAAGGGGCCGCACTTCTGCCTGGGTGCCCACCTGGCCCGGCGCGAGCTGGCCATCACCTTCGCCCGGGTGTTCGAGCAGCTGCCGGACCTGGAGATCACCGGTCCGCCGGACCGGCTGCGGTCGTCGTTCGTCAACGGGCTCAAGCGGCTCCCGGCCCGGTTGGCGGGGGGCCGATGAGTCGGCTGGAGGCAGACCTGGAGCGCTGCGTGGGCGCCGGCGCCTGCGAGGCCCTCGCACCGGACCTGTTCGAGGTCGGCGACGAGGGGACGGTGACGGTGCTGCGCCCGCACCCGGAGGGCGGCGACCTCCGCGACGCCGAGGAGGCGGTGCGGCAGTGCCCGACCCGCGCCCTGCAGCTGGTCGCGGAACAGCCTGCGCCCGCGGCCGGTTGACCGCGGGCATGGAGACCACTGTCACCGACGTCCCCGAGTCCGGCCGGTTCGAGATCCGCGACGGCGACCGCGTGCTGGGCGTGGCCGCCTACGAGCGCCGCGGCGACACCCTGGTGTTCACGCACACCGAGATCGACCCCGAGGCCGGGCAGTCCGGGCTGGGCAGCACCCTCGTCCGCGCCGCCCTCGACGAGGTGCGGTCGCAGGGCGGTGCCGTGGTGCCGCGCTGCTCCTTCGTCGCCAGCTGGATCGAGCGGCACCCCGACTACGCCGACCTGGTGGCCGACACCGACCGCTGAGGCGCGGGCCGGTGGGCGGCCGGTGGGGCGGGGATCTCGTTCCCTCCGGATGCCCGGGCGACGTCGGGCTGCGAGGCTGCTCGTCGTGCGAGTTCTGGTGGCGGGCTGGTTCAGTTTCGACGAGGTGATCGCCACCGTCGGCGACGAGCTGGGGGCCGATGCCGTCACCGGCTGGCTGACCGAGCTCGGCATCGACCACGACGTCGCCTGGGCGCCGTACCTGCGGCGGGGCGTGCACTGGCGCGACGTCGACCCGGCCGACTACACGCACCTGGTGTTCACCACCGGACCGGTCGGCGACCTGGCGCCCCTGCCCGAGCTGACCACGGCCTTCGCGGGCGCGCAGCGGTGGGCGGTCAACGTCTCCGTCGTCGACGACACCGCGCTCGAGATGTTCGACGTGGTCCGGGAGCGCGACGCTACCGGCGTCACCCGGCCCGACCTGGCCATGGCGGGCGCAGCGGACGACGCCCCGGTCCTGGCGGTGGCGTTCGCCCCGCCGCAGGGCGAGTACGGCGACCGCAGCCGGGCCGACCGGGTGCGGGGGGTCATCGAGGAGTGGCTGGCGGCGCGTGCCCTGCCGTGGTTCCCGATCGACACGGACCTGTTCGACAAGCCGCACCCGCGCCGGCCGGCGCAGGTCGAGGCCCTGCTCCGGCGTGCGGACGTCGTCGTGAGCATGCGGCTGCACGGTCTGGTGCTCGGTCTCAAGAACGACCGCCCGGTCATCGCCTGCGACCCGATCGCCGGTGGCGCCAAGGTGGCGGGGCAGGCGCGGGCACTGGACTGGCCGCTGGTGCTCGACGCCGAGGAGGTCACCGCCGAGATCCTGGACGCGGCGCTCTCCCGCTGCCTGTCCGGTGACCTCGCCGGGGCCGTCGCCCGCTCCCGGAGCCGGGGGATGGCCGGCACCGAGGAGGCGCGGCGGTGGTTCACCGAGCAGCTGGGGCGTCCAGCGGGCGCTGCGCACGGGTGAACCGGCGCTCGAGGGCCGGAGGGACCGGTCGGCGCCGGCGCAGCGCGGCCGGTAACCGGCGCGCCCACCCCAGCAGCGCTCTCCGGGCGGCCGGCTCGGTCGGCGCCCGCCGGGCCAGCCGGGCGGTGGCGGCCAGCGCCACCGGGAGCGGCCGGCGCAGCCAGTCCACCAGCAGGTCGTTGCGCGTCTGCAGCGCCCAGCGGTCAGCGGACACGGTGGTCGGCCCGGCGGGGTCGTGCCACGCGACCACGTCGTCGGCGTAGACCTGCTGCCACCCGGCCGCGGCCAGGTCGAGCGCCAGCAGGTGCTCCTCCCCGCCGAAGAACAGCAGCGGCGAGAAGCCGCCGACCGACAGGTACGCGTCGCGGCGGACCACGGTGGCGAACGCCGGGTAGCTGAGCACGTCGGGCCCCGGGGCGCCCGGCGTCGTCCCCAGGACGGCGGCCCGGTGCTTGCGCGTGACCGCGTCGACCGACCCGTCCGCGGCCATCCGCACCCGGCCGGCGATCAGGGCGACCCGGGGGTGCTCGTCGAGCAGGTCGGCGGCGCGGTCGAGGGCACCGGGCGCCCACCACGAGTCGTCGTCGGCGAACGCCACGTAGGGCGTGTCGGCCCGCTCGACGCCGGCGGTGCGGGCCACCGCCCCGCGGTTCTCCGGCAGTTCGACGACGGTCACGCCCGGGTGCTCGGCGCGGACGGCCGCCGCTGTGCCGTCGGAGGAGCCGTTGTCGACGACGACCACCGGGTGGGCGCCCTCGTCGAGGTGGGCGAGCGACCGCAGCAGCGACTCGCGGCGGTCCCGGGTGGCGACGACGACGGTCACGCGTGAGGCGGTCACCTTGTCTGCGTACCGTGCCGGCGCGGTCCTCGAACACGCCGACGGCCGCACCCTTCGCTGCGCGTGGCCCTGCGGGTCGGCCACCAGGAGGTGCTCCCGGGCAGTCGGCCTCTGCCCGGCCGCCGTGGGCAGAGGGCGACTGCCCGGTCAGGTCCCGGGCTCGCCGGGCCACCGGAGCGGCGACCTCAGGCGCTCAGTGCCGGTCCGTCGACGCGGTCGGCGAGCAGTTCGACCAGCCGGTCCAGCGGCAGCTCCAGCGCGTGCGCCAGCGCCGCCACGGTGAAGAAGGCCGGGGTGGGCACGCGGCCGGACTCGATCTTGCGCAGCGCCTCCAGGCTCACCCCGGACGCCGCCGCGACCTCCGCCGGGGGCCGGTCGCCACGCGCCTCGCGCAACAGCGCGCCGAGCCGCCGGCCGCGCTGGCGTTCCTCGGGGCTCAGCGGCGGTCGCACCATGGTCGTGATAGTAATACTGGGATAGCTTTACCGGAAGCGTCCGAGGAGGACCACCGTGATCGAACTCCGCACCCCCGGTGAGCTGGACGCGATGCGTGCCGCCGGCGCGGTGGTGGCAGACATGCACGCCGCGGTGCGGGCCCTCGCGGCGCCGGGCGTGCGGCTGACCCAGCTCGACGCGGTCGCCCGCGACGTCCTGGCCGACGCCGGCGCCACCTCGCCCTTCCTCGGCTACGCCCCGCTGCCGACGACCCCGCCGTTCCCCGGTGTCCTGTGCCTGTCGGTGAACGACGTCGCGCTGCACGGCATCCCGACGCCGGAGGTCCTCGAGGACGGCGACCTGCTCAGCGTGGACGCCGGTGCGGTGCTCGACGGCTGGGTCGGCGACGCCGCGATCACCTTCCCGGTGGGCACGCCGCGGCCCGAGGACCTCGCGCTGGTGGCCACCACCGAGCGGGCGCTGGAGGCGGGTATCGCCGCGGCCGTCGTCGGCAACCGGGTGGGCGACATCTCCGCCGCGATCGGCGCGGTCGGCCGGGCCGGCGGGTGCGGCATCAACACCGACCAGGGCGGGCACGGGGTGGGGCGCACGATGCACGAGGCCCCGTCGGTGCCCAACGAGGGCCGCGCGGGCCGCGGCGTGCCGTTGCGCGCGGGGCTGGTCATCGCGATCGAGCCCTGGTTCCTCGCCGGTGGTTCCGACGACTACACGGTGGACGCCGACGGCTGGACGCTGCGCAGCGCCGACGGCAGCCGCGCCGCCCACGTCGAGCACACGGTCGCGGTGACCGCGGACGGCCCGCGCATCCTCACCGCGCCGCGCTGAGGGCCGCCGCGGCACCCGCCGGCGCGGTGGCCGGCGGGCCGTACGGTGCAGGGCGTGATCCTCGAGCACGCGGAGCTCTCCGTGACACCGGGCCGCGAGGCCGAGTTCGAGGCGGCGTTCCGGTCCGCTGCCCCGATCATCTCCGCGTCGCCGGGCTTCCGGCGGCTGCTGCTGTCACGGTGCGTGGAGCGGGAGAACGTCTTCCTCCTGCTCGTCGAGTGGAACAGCCTGGAGGACCACACCGAGGGCTTCCGCGGCTCGCCGGGATACCAGGAGTGGCGGCGCCTGCTGCACTCCTTCTACGAACCGTTCCCCGTGGTCGAGCACTTCCGCCCGCTGTTCATCGTCGGGCCGACCGCGCCCGGAGCCTGAGGCTCAGCGCAGCGCCTGCTCCAGGTCGGCCAGCAGGTCGTCGACGTCCTCGATGCCGACCGAGAGCCGCACCAGGTCGGCCGGCACCTCCAGCGGGGAGCCGGCGGCGCTGGCGTGGGTCATCCGCCCCGGGTGCTCGATCAGCGACTCCACGCCCCCGAGGGACTCCGCCAGCGTGAACAGCCGCGTCCGCTCGCAGACCCGCAGCGCCGCCTCCTCGCCGTCCCGGAGCCGGAAGGAGATCATCCCGCCGAAGCCGGACATCTGGGATGCCGCGACCTCGTGGCCGGGGTGGTCCGGCAGCCCCGGGTAGAGCACCGCCGCGACGTCCGGGCGGCCGACGAGGAACTCCGCGATCCGGGCGGCGTTGGCGCAGTGCCGGTCCATCCGGACGCCGAGCGTCTTGAGGCTGCGCAGCACCATCCACGAGTCGAACGGGCTCGCGACCGCCCCCATCGCGTTGTGGTTGTAGGCGAGCTGCTCACCCAGCTCGGCGTCGCGGGTGACGAGGGCGCCCCCGACGACGTCGGAGTGGCCGCCCAGGTACTTCGTCGTCGAGTGGACGACGACGTCGGCACCCAGCGTCAGCGGCCGCTGCAGGTAGGGCGAGGCGAACGTGTTGTCGACGACGAGCAGCGCGCCCGCCTCGTGGGCGATCGCCGCCGTCCGCCCGATGTCGGTGATGTTCAGGAGCGGGTTGCTGGGGGTCTCGCACCAGACCACCCGCGTCGTGGGGCGGATCGCCGCGCGCAGCGCCTCGGGGTCGGCGAGGTCGACCGGGGTGTGCGCCAGCCCCCACTCCGACAGGACGCGGGAGATCAGCCGGAAGGTGCCGCCGTACGCGTCGCCACCCAGGACGACGTGGTCGCCCGACCGGCAGGTGGTGCGCAGCAGGGTGTCCTCGGCGGCCAGGCCCGACGCGAACGCCAGCGCCGTCGTGCCCTCCTCCAGCGCGGCCAGCGCGGCGTGCAACGTGTCCCGGGTGGGGTTGCCGCTGCGGCTGTACTCGTAGCCGCCGCGCAGTCCGCCGACGCCGTCCTGCTTGTAGGTGGTGGTCAGGTGCAGCGGGGGGATGACCGCGCCGGTGGCCGGGTCCGGCTCCTGCCCGGCGTGGATGGCGCGGGTGTTGAAGCCGGTCACCGGGTCACCCCCGCGAGGTGCCCGAGCACGTCCTGCCGGGTGACGACGCCGGCGGGCTTGCCGTCGACGTGCACCAGCAGCGCGTCGGCCGAGCCGAGCTGGGCGACGGCGGCGCTGACCGCCTCCCCGGAGCCGACGATGGGCAGCGGGGGCGACATGTGCTTCTCCACCCGGTCGGCCAGCGAGGCCTGGCCGGCGAACAGCGCGTCGAGCAGCGTCTTCTCGTCGATCGAGCCCACGACCTCCCCGGCCGTCACCGGGGGCTCCGCCCGGACCACCGGCAGCTGGCTGACGCCGTACTCGCGGAGGATGTCGATGGCGTCGCGCACGGTCTCGTTCGGGTGGGTGTGCACCAGCGTCGGCGTCTCGCCGGACTTGGTGTGCAGCAGCTCGCCGACGGTCTCGCCGCCGGTGGCCTCGACGAAGCCGTAGTCGGCCATCCACGCATCGTTGAAGATCTTGTTCAGGTAGCCGCGGCCGCCGTCGGGCAGCAGCACCACGAGGACGTCGTCCCTCGTGAGCCGCTCGGCCACCCGGAGCGCGGCCACCACCGCCATGCCGCACGAGCCCCCGACCAGCAGCCCCTCCTCGCGGGCGAGCCGGCGGGTCATGGCGAAGGAGTCGCCGTCGGAGACCGCGACGATCTCGTCGGCGACCTCCCGGTCGTAGGTCGTCGGCCAGAAGTCCTCCCCGACGCCCTCCACCAGGTAGGGGCGGCCGGTGCCGCCGGAGTACACCGAGCCCTCGGGGTCCGCGCCGATGACCTGCACCCGGCCCCCGGAGGCCTCCTTGAGGTAGCGGCCGACGCCGCTGATCGTCCCGCCGGTACCGGCGCCGGTGACGAAGTGCGTGATCCGGCCCTCGGTCTGCGCCCAGATCTCCGGGCCGGTCGTCTCGTAGTGCGAGCGCGGGTTGTTGGGGTTGGAGTACTGGTCGGGCTTCCAGGCACCGGGGGTCTCCCGGCTGAGCCGGTCGGAGACCGAGTAGTACGACCGCGGGTCGGCGGGATCGACCGCGGTGGGGCAGACGACGACCTCGGCGCCGTAGGCCTTGAGGACGTTGATCTTCTCCTGGCCCACCTTGTCGGGGCAGACGAAGATGCACCGGTAGCCGCGCTGCTGGGCGACCAGGGCCAGGCCGATGCCGGTGTTGCCGCTGGTCGGCTCCACGATCGTGCCGCCGGGCTTCAGCAGGCCGTCGGCCTCCGCCGCGTCGACCATGCGGACGGCGATCCGGTCCTTCACCGAGCCGCCGGGATTGAGGTACTCGACCTTGGCCAGCACCAGGGGCGCGTCCGGCCCCAGGTGGCGGGTCACCGACGACAGCTTCACCAGCGGGGTGTTGCCGACCAGGTCGACGACGGACTCGGCGTACTGCACGGTGGCGCCCTCCTCGTACCGGGGCGCGGCTCCGTCGCCGTGCCCGGTCGTGGTCATCTCACCAGATGGACGGTCAGGGCTTGAGGACGACCTTGGTGCAGTCGTCCTCCTTGTCGCGGAACATCCGGTAGCCCTGCGGCGCCTGCTCCAGCGGCAGCGTGTGGGAGATCAGGAACGTCGGGTCGATCTCCCCGTCGCGGATCTTCTCGTAGAGCGGCTTCAGGTAGCGGTGCACGTGCGCCTGGCCGGTGCGGACCGTCAGCGACCTGTTCATCAGCGAGCCGACCGGGAACTTGTCCATGAGCCCGCCGTAGACGCCGATGATCGAGACGGTGCCGCCGTTGCGGCAGGCCATGATCGCCTCGCGCAGCGCGTGCGGCCGTTCGGTCTCGGCCATGACCGCGGTCTTGGCCCGGTCGTAGGCCTCGATGGCGGCGGTCGGGTGGGTGGCCTCCAGCCCGGCGGCGTCGATGCACCCGTCGGGCCCGCGGCCGGCGGTGAGCTCGTTGAGCGCGTCGAGGACGTCGACCTCCTCGTAGTTGAGGACGTCGGTGGCCCCCGCCTCGCGCGCCTTCGCCAGCCGGTAGTCGAACCGGTCGATGGCGATGATCCGCTCGGCCCCCAGCATCTTCGCGCTCGCGACCGCGAACAGCCCGACCGGCCCGGCGCCCCAGACCGCGATGACATCGCCGCCGGAGATGTCGCACATCTCCGCGCCCATGTAGCCGGTCGGGAAGATGTCGGTCAGGAACAGCACCTGCTCGTCGCTCAGGTCGTCCTCGATCTTCAGCGGGCCGACGTCGGCGAACGGCACGCGGGCGTACTCGGCCTGGCCGCCGGGGTAGCCGCCCACCAGGTGGGAGTAGCCGTAGATCCCGCAGGGGGAGTGGCCCCACAGCTTCTCGGCCATGCCGGCGTTCGGGTTGGAGTTCTCGCAGACGGAGAACAGGCCGCGCTCGCATGCGTTGCAGGCGCCGCAGGCGATGGGGAACGGCACGACGACCCGATCGCCGACGCGCAGGTTCGAGACCCCCTTGCCGACGTCGACCACCTCGCCCATGAACTCGTGGCCGAGGATGTCGCCCTTCTTCATCGTCGGGATGAACCCGTCGTAGAGGTGCAGGTCGGAGCCGCAGATGGCGGTGGAGGTGACCCGCACGATCGCGTCCCGGTCGTTGAGGAGCTGCGGGTCGGGGACCTCGTTGACCTCGACGTGGTTCTTGCCCATCCACTGGGTGGCGCGCACGGGGGTGTCCTTCCGGAGACGGGGCGGGATCAGGAACGGGGTGCGGCGGGCTGCTGCTTCGCCATCCGGCGGGCCAGCGGCCCCTCGGGCGTGCCCTCGGAGCGGACCACCTGCCCGGTCTCGAGGATCTGCTTGAAGCGGGCGAGGTCGTCGCGGATCTGCTGGTCGGGGGCCTCGCCGAACAGCTTCGCGACCGCCTTCCCGGCCTTGCCGCCGGGCTGGGCGTAGGCCAGCCGCACGCGCACCTCGGTGCCCTGGCCGCCGGGGGCGGGGCGGAACTCGACCACGCCGGCGTTCTCGATGTCGGCCCCGGGCAGCGACCGCCAGCGGATCCGCTCGCCGGGGGAGTCCTCCACCACCTCGGCGTCCCACTCCACGGTGCGCCGGCCCGGTGCCTCCGCGACCCAGTGCCAGCGCCCGATGCCGGCGGGGCGCACCTCGCGCACGTGCGCCATGAACTCCGGCAGCCGGGCGAAGTCGTGCCAGCGGGCGTAGACCTCCTGCGGTGGCTTGTTCACGGTGGCGGCCGCGGAGACGTCGATCGCGCTCTTCCACGGGGCCGAGGAAGGCAGCAGCTCCTGGGCGGCGCTGCGGCTGCCGCCCCGGCGGGATCGCGCGGCGGTGAGCAGGTCCAGCGCGGCCAGACCCGCGACGGCGACCGTGGCGTTGCGCAGCCGGCGGCCCCGCTCGCCGCTGCGGTGCGACAGGGCCACGCCCATGGCGGTGAGGTCGACGGCGTCGCCGGCCACCCGGGTCCAGGCCCAGCCCGGCCGGCCGGCGAGCAGCGGCAGGGCGTGCAGCAGCTCGCGGGCTCCCACGAGCGGGATCACCGACAGCGCCGTGGCCGAGTCGTCGACGCCGGAGAACCGCGCGACGCCCTTCGGGTCCCGCAGCATCGCGACCCCGAGGCCGGTGCTGGCGAGGCCCAGGACGCGGGCGGTGCGGCGCAGGCCGGGCCGGCTGCGGTGGGAGCTCATGGGGTCCTCCGGTTCGGTCGGTCCGTCCTCGGACGTTCGTCCGGCGGGGTGACGTCGCGCGGGCCCGGGTGACGGTGGCCCGGCGCCGGCGCAGCGCGGTGGGGGCATCCGGACGTCCTGCGCGCCTACCCCCGGCCCGCACCCGGAAACTCCCCCCGCGGCAGCGACGGTGCGTGAGAGTGCGGGTACGGAGACGCGCGCCGGTACGCGCGTCGTGGCGGTGCACGCGGGATGGGGGCGCCGACGCCGTCGTCCCGGGGCGCGGTCGGGTCGCCCCGCCTAACCTCGATCCGTGGGGATCCCGGGGGACGGTGGGTCCCCGCCCTCGTCCCCGCCCGTCGGTCGCCGGTACCGCAGGATCCTGCTGGCGGGGGTGCTGGTCGCCGTCTACGCCGCGCTGGCGGTCGCGGTCCGCACCGGATCCCCCCTGGTGGCCGTGGATGCCGCGGCCCTCCGCTGGCAGCCCGCGCTCCGCTGGCCGGAGTGGGAACCGCTGCTGTCCCACTGGGTCCTGCTCGGGCAGCGGATGGTGTGCCTGGTGCTCCTCGGCGGCTGGCTGGCCGTGCGGTTCCACCGGGATCGCGATCCGCGCCCGCTGCTGGTGGTGGCCGGCGCGATGCTGCTGCTCAACGCCACCGTGGGCGCGGCCAAGATCGCCTTCGGCCGGCTCGGCCCGTTGCAGCTCGAGGAGGCCGCCCTCCGGCCCGGGGCCGCCGAGGTCTTCACCGACGGCATGGTGTTCCCGTCCGGGCACGCCGCCAACGCCGTCGTCACGTGGGGGCTGGTCGCCTACCTGGTCACGCGCCACCGGCGCGTGGCGGCGGCCGTCGCGGGCGTGCTCGCGGCCACGGTCGGCGCCACCACGGTCTACCTGGGCACCCACTGGGTCAGCGACGTCCTGGCCGGGTGGGCCGCCGGGGCGCTGGTCCTCCTCACCCTGCCCACGCTCAGCCACCTCGCCGACCGTGCCTGCCGGCGGTGGTCGGCCGGAGCGCGGGTGCGGGCGGTCCGCCCCGCCGGCCCGGTGCGCTCGGCGCAGCTGGGGCCGGCCCGCCCACGGCCTCCCGCGCCCGGGCCGGGGTGGGTGCGGGACGCCGCCTGAGCGGTGGCGGACAGCGCGACGCCCGGACGAGGATGCGGGCATGCCTGCCACCACGCCGCCTCCCGTCGGTACCCGCACGCTCGGCCGTGACGGGCTGGCCGTCTCGAGCCTCGGCCTGGGCTGCATGGGGATGAGCCAGATGTACGGCGCGGCCGACCGCGCCG
The DNA here is from genome assembly GCF_054050795.1 of Blastococcus sp. SYSU DS1024. Lineage (NCBI taxonomy): Bacteria > Bacillati > Actinomycetota > Actinomycetes > Geodermatophilales > Geodermatophilaceae > Blastococcus > Blastococcus sp. SYSU DS1024. The sequence continues at coordinate 226,922 of NZ_JBJHAA010000004.1, read as the reverse complement.
AGTCGATCGCGACCATCCACCGGGCCCTCGAGCTGGGCGTGACGTTCCTCGACACCTCCGACGTCTACGGCAGCGGCCACAACGAGCAGCTGGTGGGTGAGGCGATCGCCGGGCGGCGGGACGAGGTGCAGCTGGCGACGAAGTTCTCGCTGTCCCGTCGCCCGGACGGCGGCATGACCATCGACGGCCGGCCGGAGAACGTGCGGGCCTGCGCCGAGGCCAGCCTGCGCCGGCTGGGCGTCGAGGTGATCGACCTCTACTACCAGCACCGGGTCGACCCGAGGGTGCCGATCGAGGACACCGTCGGTGCCATGGCCGGGCTGGTGGCCGAGGGCAAGATCCGGTACCTGGGGCTCTCCGAGGCGAGCGCCGCGTCGATCCGCCGCGCCGTCTCCGTCCACCCCATCGCGGCGCTGCAGAGCGAGTGGTCGCTGTGGACCCGGGACCTGGAGGAGGGGGTCCTCGGCGTGGCTCGGGAGCACGGCATCGGGATCGTGCCGTTCAGCCCGCTGGGCCGCGGCTTCCTCACCGGGGCGATCACCAGCCCCGAGGACTTCGACGCCGACGACTGGCGGCGGGGCCACCCCCGCTTCACCGGGGAGGCGTTCGCCGCCAACCTGCGCCTGGTGGACGCCGTCCGCGAGCTCGCCGCGGAGAAGGGCGTGGCGCCCGGTCAGCTCGCGCTGGCGTGGGTGCTGGCCCAGGGCCGGGACGTCGTCCCCATCCCGGGCACCAAGCGCCGGAGCTACCTGGAGGAGAACGTCGCCGCCGTCGGCATCGAGCTCGGCGACGACGACCTTGCCCGGCTGGACGCCATCGCGCCGCCGGGCGCGGCGGTCGGCGGGCGGTACGTGGACAGCAGCTACGCCTACGGGGACAGCCCGGAGCCGACCGCATGAGCCCGGCCGACGAGATGCGGGACACCGGCCACCCGGGGCGTGACGGCAGCCGGTGACGACGGGCGTCTTCCTCGGGGCCGACCTGGGCACCAGCGGGCTGAAGGTCGTCGCGCTGCGCGACGACGGCGCCGTCGTGGCCGAGGCCGAGTCCCCCTACGCGTACGACCGGCCGGCGCCGGACCGGGCCGAGATCGACGTGGCGGTGTGGCGGCGGGCCCTCGACGGCGCCCTGGACGAGCTCGCGCCCGTGCTGCGGAGCTCCCGGGTGCGAGCGCTCGGGCTGTCGGGCCAGATGCACGGCACCGTCCTGGTGGACGCCGCCGGGGCGCCGCTGCGCCCGGCAGTGCTCTGGCCGGACACCCGGGCAGTCGACGAGCTGGCCGGCTGGCGGCGGCTCGCCACGGCCGACCGCGCCGCGCTGGCCAACCCGCTCGTGCCCGGGATGACCGGACCGGTGCTGGCCTGGCTGGCCCGGCACGAGCCGGGGGTGCTCGGGCGGGCGGCGGCCGTCCTGCTGCCCAAGGACGCGCTGCGGGCCGCGCTCGTGCCCGGCGGCCCGCCGGTCACCGACCGCAGCGACGCCTCCGGCACGCTGCTGTGGGATGTCCCCGCGGACGGGTGGTCGGGCGCCGCGACCGCCGCCGCCGGGGTGCCGGCGCGGCTGCTCCCTGCGGTCCGCCCCGGCACGGAGGTCGTCGGCGCGCCCGCCCTGGCCGTCGGGGAGGTGCCGGTCGTCGTCGGCGCGGCGGACACCCCGCTGGCCCTGCTGGCGGCGGGCACGACCACCGGGCTGCAGGTGAACCTGGGCACCGGCGCGCAGGTGCTGCGACCGGGCTGGTCGCCGCACCCGGTGGCGGACCCCCCGGTGCACGGCTACGCCGACGCCCAGGGCGGCTGGTACGCGATGGCGGCCCTGCAGAACGGGGGCTCGGCCTGGGCCTGGGTGTGCGGTGTCCTGGGCCTGTCCTGGGCGGACCTGTTCGCGGCGGCCGCGTCGGTGCCCGACGCCGGGGGAGCGGTCTTCCGGCCGTTCCTCACCGGCGAGCGGGGTGGGGTCGCCGGACCGGAGGACCGCGCCGGCTGGGACGGGTTGCACCCGGGCACCACGCGGGCGCACCTGGCGCGCGCGGCGGTGGAGGGCGTCGTCGGGGCGGTGGCCGCGGCGGCGGCGCTGCTCGAACCGCCCGACGCCGACGTCCCGGTGGTGCTCACCGGTGGTGGCGTGCGGTCCGCTCCGGTGCCGCAGCTCCTCGCCGACGTCCTGCGGCGCCCGGTCCAGGTCGTGCGGCTGCGCAGCGCATCGGCCGTCGGTGCGGCGCTGCTGGCCGCGCGCGGTCTCGGTGCGGACGTCGTCCCCGCGCGCGAGGCCGGGCCGGTGGTCGAACCGTCGCGGAGCTGATCAGGAGGGTGGGACCGGCGGGGCGGAGGTCAGCGGGTGCACCGTCTCGCTGGCCCGCAGCCGCTCCAGGGCGGCGTCGTGCAGCTTGCCGTTGGTCGCCAGGGCGCTCCCGCCGGCCGGCCCGGGAGCGCCGGTGACGTCGGTGAACCGGCCGCCGGCCTCGCGCACGATGACGTCCAGTGCGGCGAGATCCCAGATCGAGACCTCCGGCTCGCAGGCGATGTCCACCGCCCCCTCGGCCAGGAGGACGTAGCTCCAGAAGTCGCCGTAGGCGCGGGTGCGCCAGACCGAGCGGGTGAGGTCGAGGAAGCCGTCGAGCCCGCCCCGCTCCTCCCAGCCCGAGAGGCTGGAGTAGCTGAGGCTGGCGTCACCGAGCTCGGCGACCTCCGACACGCGGCAGCGGGTGGCCGACTCCAGCCGGCGTCCGGTCCAGGCGCCGACGTCCTTCGCCGCCCACCACCGCCGGTTCAGCGCCGGCGCCGAGACCAGCCCGACGACCGGCTCGTCGCCGTCGAACAGCGCGATCAGCGTGGCCCACACCGGCACGCCGCGGACGAAGTTCTTCGTGCCGTCGATGGGGTCGAGCACCCAGCGGCGGGACCCGTGGCCGGTCGTGCCGAACTCCTCGCCCAGCACCGCGTCACGGGTGCGGGCGCGGCTCAGCGTGATGCGCAGCATCTCCTCGACCGCCCGGTCGGCGTCGGTGACCGGGGTCAGGTCGGGTTTGGTGTCGACCGTCAGGTCCTGCGCCTTGAACCGCTCCATGCTGATCGAGTCGGCCTGGTCGGCCAGCACGTGTGCCAGCCGCATGTCCTCTGAGAAGCCCCGACCCGACGTCATGGACACCCAACCTAGCGGCGGTCAGTCGAAGACGGCGGAACTGACCCCGCTCGGGCCCTCGTACTCGCGGTCCTCGATGTTCCGGAGGGCGTCGAGGACCTCCTCGTCCCCGCCGTGCTGCTCGGCGTGCTTGACGATGTCGTCCTTGCCCGCGGGGTAGTCCATGCCGGACAGGGCCTTCTGGATGTCGATGGGGCTGACCATGGTCGGGTCCTACCCCGCACCCGGGCACCGATGCACGGATACCGTCGGGTGCGTGGACGCAGCGACGATCGCGGGGCTGCTCGCCGACCCGGTGCGGCTGAAGGTCGTGGCCGCGCTCGCGCTGGGCGCCACGACCATCGAGGAGGTGGCCGCGGCGTCGGGGTTGTCGCTCAAGGAGGTCGCGCTCGCGGCCCGCCGGCTGGCCCGGGCCGGGCTGGTCGACCGCGACGGTCACGTCCTGGCGCTGCACACCGAGCGGTTCGGCACGGCCGCCCGCGCCGCCGCCGAGGCCGCCCCGGCGCCGGAGCCGCTCTCGGACGACCCGGCGGTGGACGCGGTCCTGTCGGCCTTCGTCCGTGACGGCCGGCTGGTGTCCATCCCCGCCCAGCACAGCAAGCGGCTGGTGGTCCTCGACCACCTGGTGCGGGTGTTCGAGCCCGGCGTCCGCTATCCCGAGCGCGAGGTCAACGCGCTGCTGGCCGTCTGGCACCCCGACGTCGCGGCGCTGCGCCGCTACCTGGTGGACGAGGGACTGCTCAGCCGGGACGCCGGGGTCTACTGGCGCAGCGGCGGCTACGTGGAGGTCTGAGTTCCCTCGTCGACGTGTCGACCTGTCGACGAATCCGTGCGACGACCCGCTGCCGCACCCGCAGACTGCCGGCGTGGCCCCGGCCCCGTCCGCCGATGTTGCTCCGCTCGCGCGAGGTGGACCTGGACGAGTACCGCGACCACCCGCAGCACATCCTGGCGGAGTACTCCGACGCCTTCCGGGTGCGGCTGGACGTGCAGACCGGCGTCTGCGTGCTGACCGAGGCCGTCGGCGGGGAGATCTCGGGACGGGGGCACGACCTGCGGATCGGGGCGGTCGACGAGCCGATGGACGACGACCTGTTCACCGAGCCGCCGCGGAGCTGGTTCCGCGGTCAGTAACCGGGGCCGACCTGGCCGACCGCACCCAGCAGGACCCGCAGGGCGGCCAGCTGCTGCTCCCGGGCCGGCGGTCCCGCGGCCGCCCAGGCGTCCAGCGCGCACTCGGGGTCCTCGGCGGTGTGCCCGCAGCCCGGTGGGCACTCGGTGGCGGCCTCGGCGATGTCCTCGAAGGCGGCCAGGACGTCGTCGGCGGTGACGTGCGCCAGGCCGAAGGACCGGATGCCGGGGGTGTCGATGACGGTGCCCCCGCCGGGGAGGTCGAAGAGCACGGCCGACGACGACGTGTGCCGGCCCTTGCCGATCTTGCTCACGTCGCCGGTGGCGCGGAACGCGTCGGGCACCAGCCGGTTGACCAGGGTCGACTTGCCGACGCCGGACTGCCCGACGAACACGCTCATCCGGTCCCGCAGCCGTTCGGTCAGGTCGTCCAGCGGCAGCTCCAGCGACATCGGGACGGCGTCCAGGCTCAGCCCGGCGTAGCGGTCCAGCAGCGGCTGCGGTGACGCCAGGTCGGTCTTGGTGAGGCACAGCAGCGGCTCGAGCCCGCCGGCGTACGCGGCGACCAGGCAGCGGTCGAGGAAGCCCAGCGCCGGCTCGGGGTCGGTGACCGAGGTGACGATGACGAGCAGGTCGGCGTTGGCCACCACCACCCGCTCGGTCGGGTCGGTGTCGTCGGCGGTGCGCCGCAGCGAGGTCGTGCGCTCCTCGATCGCGACGATGCGGGCCAGGCTGTCGGTGCGGCCGCTGGTGTCGCCGACCACCCGCACCCGGTCACCGACGACGACGCCGTGCTTGCCGAGCTCGCGGGCGCGCATGGTGGTCACGTCGACGGCGCCGTCGGGCCCGTCGACCCGCACCGTCATGCGCCCGCGGTCCACGGCGATCACCAGTCCGGGGACGGCGTCGGCGTGCGTGGGGCGGGTGCGCGTGCGGGGGCGGGAGCCACGGCGGCTCGGCCGGACCCGGACGTCGTCCTCGTCCATGCGCCGGGCGCCGCGCTGCGCGCTCACGCGAGGGCTCCGTTCGCCCCGCCCAGCAGCCTCGACCACCGCTCGCGGAAATCGGGCAGCGTCTTGGTGACCGCCCCCGGGTCGGCCACCCGTACCCCCTCGACGGCCAGGCCGAGGACGGCGGCCGCCATGACCATGCGGTGGTCGGCGTAGGAGTCCACCAGGGCCGGCCGCTGCGGGCCGGGCGCGATCTCCAGCCCGTCGGGCAGCTGCCGCACCCGGGCGCCGACGGCGGTGAGCACCTCGTCGAGCGCCTGCAGCCGGTCGGTCTCGTGCCCGCGCAGGTGGGCGATCCCGGTCAGCCGGGAGGGGCCGTCGGCCAGGGCGCACAGCGCGGCCAGCACCGGCGTCAGCTCGCCCACCTCGCCGAGGTCGGCCTCGAGCGGGCGGACGCCGGCCCCGCCGGTGACCTGCAGCGCGCCATCGGGGGTCCGCTCGACGGAGGCGCCCATGGCGGCCAGCAGCCGGTCCAGCTGCGCGCCCGGCTGGGTGGTCACCGCCGGCCAGTCGCGCACCGTCACCCGCCCGCCGGTCACCAGTGCGGCGGCGAGGAACGGGGCGGCGTTGGAGAGATCGGGCTCGACGACGCGGTCCAGCGCCGCGACCGGCCCGGGGACCACCCGCCAGCCGGTGCCGGTGCCGGTGACGTCGACGCCGTGCTCGCGCAGCGTCGTCACCGTCATCTCGACGTGCGGCATCGACGGCACCCCGCCGGTCAGGGCCAGGTCGATGCCCTCGTCGAACCGGGCCGCGGCGAGCAGCAGCCCGGAGACGATCTGCGAGGACTCGCTCGCGTCCACGGTGACCGCGCCCCCGCGCACCCGCCCCGTGCCGTGCACGGTGAACGGTGCCCGACCCCGGCCGTGGTCGTCGACCTCGACCCCGAGCGCCCGCAGGGCGGCGATGAGTCCGGCGTTGGGGCGCTCACGCAGCCGCGGATCGCCGTCGACCGTCACGTCGCCGTCGGCGAGGGCGGCCACCGGCGGGAGGAACCGCAGGATGGTGCCGGCCAGGCCGGCGTCGACCGTCACCGGCCCGCGCAGCCCCCCCGGGGTGACCAGCCAGTCCGCGCCGTCCTCGTCGACCCGCACCCCCAGTGCCCGCAACGCCGCCGCCATCAGGTCGGTGTCCCGGGCGCGAAGCGGGCGGACCAGCCGGCTGGGGCCGTCGGCCAGTGCGGCCAGCACGAGCGCCCGCGCGGTGAGGGACTTGGAGCCGGGCAGCGTGACGACGGCGTCGACGGGAGCCGGGTGGTGCGGCGCGGACCAGACGTCTGACACGTGATCAGTCTGCCCGGTCACCCGCGCCGCACCGTGGCCCCGTCCCGAGGCTCGCGCCGAGCGTGCGAGGCGAGAGGAGGACGGGGTCCTTCCATCAGCCCGCCTGCGGCTTGTCGGCCTTCTTCGCCGGGACCGTGCGCAGCAGCCGCCGGTTGGCGAACTCGAACATCGCCAGCTCGGAGAGCTCGCGGCCGTAACCGGAGCGCTTGATGCCGCCGAACGGCAGCTCGGGGGAGGAGCCGGTGGGCTGGTTGATCCACACCATCCCGGCCTCGATCCGCTCGGCCACCGACCGGGCGCGGTCGAGGTCGCTGCTCATCACGGTGGCGCCGAGCCCGTAGACGCTGTCGTTGGCCAGCGCGATCGCCTCGTCGGCGTCCTTCACCTTGTAGACGACGGCCGCCGGGCCGAACAGCTCCTCGTGGTAGGCGCGCATGTCCGGGGTGACGTCGGCGAGCAGGGTGGCCTCGACGAAGGCGCCCGGCAGCTCGGGGCGGGTGCCCCCGGTGAGCACCGTGGCGCCCTTGTCGATCGCGTCCTGGATCTGCGCGTGCAGGTCCGCGGCCGCCTGCTCCGACGACAGCGGCGCGAGCGTCGTCCCCGGGTCGGTGGGGTCGCCGGGGGAGAACGAGGAGAACGCCTGCTGGAGGCCCGCGACGACGGAGTCGTAGACCTCCTCGGTCACGATGATCCGCTTGGCGGCGATGCACGCCTGGCCGGTGTTCTGCATCCGGCCCGTGGTCGCGGCCTTGACCGTGGCGGCGAGGTCGTCCGCGTCGAGCACGATGAACGGGTCGCTGCCGCCGAGCTCCAGCACGGACTTCTTCAGGTACTTGCCCGCCAGCGCGCCGACCGCGCTGCCGGCGCGCTCGCTCCCGGTCAGCGTCACGCCCGCGATGCGGGGGTCGGCGATGACCTGCTCGACGTCGGCGATGCGCAGGAAGGTGTTGGTGAAGACGCCTTCCGGCGCACCGGCGTCGGCGAACAGCCGCTCGATGGCCTGCGCGCACTGCGGCGTGATCTCGGCGTGCTTGAGGATGACGGTGTTGCCCAGCACCAGGTTCGGGCCGGCGACCCGGACCACCTGGTAGAAGGGGTAGTTCCACGGCTCGATGGCCAGCAGGGCGCCGATCGGCCGGGTCTCCACGAGCGCCTCGCCCTTGCCCATCAGCGGCTGGATCGGCGTCGGCTCCAGGAAGCCGGGGCCGTTGTCCGCGTAGTACTTCAGGATCATCGAGCAGAGGAACAGCTCGCCGGCGGCCTCGTCGCGGCGCTTGCCCATCTCGGTCGTGACGAGGGCGGCGAGCTCGTCACGGCGCTCGTCCATCAGCTCGGCGGCGCGGCGCACCACGGCGGCGCGCTCCTCGACCGGCCGCTGACGCCACTCCAGGTAGGCGGCGTGCGCCCTCTCGATGATGCCGTCGATGGCCTCGGTGGGGGTGAAGTCGAACTCCTTCTCCGTCTCGCCGGTGAAGGGGTTGACCGTCGCGTAGCGCCGGTCTGCGCTGTCGCTGGCGGTCTTCGGGTGGTCGGTCGGTGGGTTCTGCGTCGCGGTCACGGGGTGATCCTCGTCTCTCGTCGAGCGTTCCGACAGAGGGGCCCTACCCGGTCGTCGCGGGCACACGCACGGGCGCCGGCTCGTCGGTGGGCGCACCTAGAGTCGGGGGAACAGCCCCGTGCCCTCGAGGAGGCACCATGTGCGGTCGCTACGCGGCCAGTCGCAAGCCCGAGGACCTCGCGCTCGAGTTCGAGGCGGTCCCGGCCGGCGGGCAGCCCCCGCTGGCCGCCGACTACAACGTGGCGCCGACCAAGGACGTCTACGTCGTCCGGCACGCCCGCGAGCGCGACCCCGAGGGCGTGCCGACCGGTGGGGGGCACCGCGAGCTGCGGGCGGTGCGCTGGGGGCTGGTGCCCTCGTGGGCCAAGGACCCGTCCGTCGGCAACCGGATGCTCAACGCCCGGGCGGAGTCGCTGACCGAGAAGCCGGCCTTCCGCAGCGCGGCGCGCTCGCGGCGGTGCCTGGTGCCGGCCGACGGCTGGTACGAGTGGGCCAAGCGCCTGGACTCCCCGGCCAAGCAGCCCTACTTCATCACCCCCGAGGACGGGTCGGTGATCGCCATGGCCGGCCTCTGGGAGGTCTGGGGCACGGGCGAGGACCGGCTCTACACGTGCACCGTGGTCACCGCCCCGGCCACCGGTGCGCTCGCCGAGATCCACGACCGGATGCCGCTGGTGCTGCCGCGGGAGCGTTGGGCGGAGTGGCTCGACCCGGCCCGGGAGGACGTGGCGGAGCTCGCCCGGTCCACCCCACCCGAGCTCGTCGCCGGCCTGGAGCTGCGGCCGGTGAGCCCGGCGGTCAACAGCGTCCGCAACAACGGCCCCGAGCTGCTGGCCCGGACGGACGGCGTGGACGCCCCCGCCGACCAGCCGGCGCTGTTCTGACGTGGCCGTGGACGAGACGTCCGCCGGTGCTCCGGTCGACACGCCGCCGCAGCCCCCGCCACCCGGCGGCGCGCTGCCGGCCTGGGTCGCGGCGGGGCTGACCTTCCTGAGCTCCGGTGCGGTCCTCGTGCTGGAGATCGTCGGCCTGCGGCTGATCGCGCCCTACGTCGGAGTGACCGTCCAGACGAGCACCGCCGTGATCGGCTTCGCGCTCGCGGCGATCGCCGTCGGCGCGTGGCTGGGTGGGGCGACGGCCGACCGCACGGACCCTCGACGGCTGCTGGCGCCGCTGCTGATCGCCGGCGGGGCGCTGGTGGTCGCCGTGCTGCCGCTGGTCCGGTTCACCGGCTCGCTGCTCAGCGGGGCCGACGCCGGGGGCGTGCTCCTGCTGGCCGCGGTCGCCGTGGTCGTGCCCGCGGCGCTGCTGTCCGCCGTCCCGCCGATGGTCGTGAAGCTCCAGCTGGCCAGCCTCGACGAGACCGGCGCGGTCGTCGGGCGGCTGTCGGGCATCGGCACGCTCGGCGGGATCGCGGCGACGTTCGCCACCGGGTTCGTGCTCGTGGCGGTCCTGCCCAGCAGTGTCATCCTCGTCGCCACCGGGGCGGTCACCGTGCTCACCGGGGTGGCGGTCGGCGTGGTCCTGCGGCGTGGTGGTGAGCCCCGCACCGTCCCGGCCGGCCTGCTCGTCCTGGCCGTCGTCGGCGCCGGCCTCGCCGCGGTCGCCCCGACCCCGTGCGAGGAGGAGACGGCCTACCACTGCGCGCGGGTGGTCGCCGATCCGGAGCGGCCCTCGGGCCGGGTGCTGATGCTCGACACCCTCCGGCACTCCTACGTCGACCTGGCCGACCCGACCTACCTGGAGTTCGCCTACATCCGGGCCGTCGCCGCGGTGACCGATGCGGTCTTCCCCGCGGGGGAGCCGATCTCCGCGCTGCACGTCGGGGGTGGTGGGCTCACGCTGCCGCGGTACCTCGCCGAGGTACGGCCCGGCACGGAGAGCCAGGTGGTGGAGGTCGACCCCGGGGTGGTCGCGATGGACCGCGAGCAGCTCGGCCTCGAGACGTCGGCCGACCTGCGGGTGCGGGTCGCCGACGGCCGGGTCGGGCTGGTCGAGGAGCCGGCGGGGCAGCGCGACCTCGTCGTCGGCGACGCCTTCGGCGGGCTCTCGGTCCCCTGGCAGCTGACCACCCTCGAGGCGCTGGAGCTGGTCGACCGGGCACTGGCCGACGACGGCGTCTACGCGGTCAACCTCATCGACCACCCCCCGCTGTCGTTCGTGCGCGCCGAGCTGGCCACGATGCGCGAGGTGTTCGAGCACGTGGTCCTGCTCGCCCGCGCGCCGGTCCTCGCCGGGGAGGACGGCGGCAACGTGATCGCGGTCGGGTCGCAGCGGCCGCTGCCCGTCGAGGAGATCGCCGCCGCGCTGACCCGCCGGGACCTGGCCTGGCAGGTGGCCGAGGGGGAGGAGCTGACCCGGTTCGTCGGGGACGCCCCCGTGCTGACCGACGACTTCGCCCCGGTCGACCAGCTCCTGACGCCGTACGCGGCGCCGTGACGTCAACGGCCGATGGAGGCCGTCCGGGCGCGCGTCAGCCGCACCAGCTCCGCCGGGGGCAGCTCCAGCTGGAGCCCGCGCTTCCCGGCGCTGACCAGCACCGTCGGGAAGTCCAGCGCGGAGGCGTCGACCACCGTGGGCAGCGCCTTCCGCTGCCCCAGTGGGCTGATGCCGCCGAGCACGTAGCCGGTCGCCCGCTCGGCGTCGGCGGGGTCGGCCATCGCCGCCTTGCGGCCGCCGGCGGCCGTGGCCAGCGCCTTGAGGTCCAGGGCCCCGCTGACCGGCACCACGGCGACGGTGAGGGCGCCGTCGACCCGGGTCACCAGGGTCTTGAACACCTGCCGCGGATCGGCGCCCAAGGCGGCGACGGCGGCCTCGCCGTGGCCCTGGTCGGCCGGGTGCTCGGGGTCGTACGGGTGCAGCACGTGGGCCACCTTCGCCTGCTCCAGGACCCGTACCGCCGGGGTTGCCGCCACGGCGCCGCAGCGTAGCGAGCCCGGCCCGTCGGGAATGGCCGCCGCCGCCGGTGCCGTTGCACCGGCCGTGAGCAGCAGCGTCTCCACCACTCGCGCACGGGCTGTGCACCGGCGTCCCCCGGGCCGTCCGGACGCCGCACGGCTAGGATCGACCGACGTGGTGCCCCGCGTCCGGGGGCCCCGGAGAGGACGGTCGGTGCCTGAGGAATCCGCGGTCGACAACCCCGGTCAGCTGCCCGAGGGCGCGCCGGTAGAGGTGCCGGAGGCCCGCGAGGGCGGGAGCCGCACGGAGCTCGCCGAGACCCGTGCCGAGCGGGACGCGCGGTTCGAGCGCGACGCGCTGCCCTATCTCGACCAGCTCTACCCGGCGGCCCTGCGGATGACCCGCAACCCGGCGGACGCCGAGGACCTGGTGCAGGAGACCTTCGTCAAGGCCTACTCGGCGTTCCACCAGTTCGCCGAGGGCACCAACCTCAAGGCCTGGCTGTACCGCATCCTCACCAACACCTACATCAACAGCTACCGCAAGAAGCAGCGGCAGCCGCAGCAGTACCCCACCGACCAGGTGCAGGACTGGCAGCTCTACGCCGCCGAGGAGCACACCTCCTCGGGCCTGCGGTCGGCCGAGATCGAGGCGTTGGACCACCTGCCGGACTCCGACATCAAGGAGGCCCTGCAGCAGCTGCCCGAGGACTTCCGGCTCGCGGTCTACCTGGCCGACGTCGAGGGGTTCGCCTACAAGGAGATCGCCGAGATCATGGGCACGCCCATCGGCACGGTGATGTCCCGGCTGCACCGCGGTCGCCGAGGGCTGCAGAAGTTGCTGGCCGACTACGCCCGGGAGCGGGGCTTCGTCCGCGCCGGGGCCGGTGAGGAGGCGACCCGCCCGTGAGCGATCTGCAGGGGGCCGGCGAGCCCCTCGACATCAACTCGTGCGACGACGTCCTGACGCACGTCTTCGAGTTCCTCGACCACGAGACGTCCGACGAGCGCCGGGGCGTGATCGCCGAGCACCTCGACGAGTGCTCGCCCTGTCTGCGCCAGTTCGGCATCGAGCAGGAGTTCAAGGCGCTGGTCCGGCGACGCTGCGGTGGCGACAAGCCGCCGTCGGGCCTGCGCGACCGCATCAAGATGCAGCTGACGAGCGTCTCGTTCGAGGAGGACGGGACCCAGGTCAGCGTCGAGCGGCTGACGATCGAGCGGTCGGAGGAGCGCCCCACCGCCTGAGAGGACCCCGTCCTTCGCACGCTCAGGCTGGGCCCCGGGACGGGGCCGAACGCCAGAGGCCCAGAACCCGACGGGTTCTGGGCCTCTCGCATCCGGCTCCCCGCAGGGGCCCCGGCGGCCTTCCTCAGGCGTCGCGCACTGGCCTGACTCCGCGCCCGGTCCGCTCCCCGCTGGTGCCTCGCTGCGGTGCTCCCGGGCCTGTCGTCAGGCGTTGGGGCGCTTGCCGTGGTTGGCCTTGTTCCCCTTGCGGGAGCGACGCTTGCGTCCGCGCTTGGACATCGCTGCCCTCCTCTCATACTGCTGGTGGGCCGGGCGGCCCGTGGGTGTGCGCGGGGGCCGGAACAGGCGCACGCGGGGTGCGCTGCGCCGACGGACCCGCCAAGCTGACCCGGCAAGCCTCTCACGGGGAGACCCGGCCGTGCGCCGGGCAGGGCGAACGCAGGAGGAGCAGCAGTGCCGCAGCTGGGGATCGAGACCGTCCTCGTCGCCGGACGGGGACCCGCCGGGTGCGCCGTGATCCGGGCGTGCCAGCGGCTCGGCCTCAAGGCGGTCGCGGTGCACAGCGAGACGGAGCGCTCGGCACGGCACGTCCGCCTGGCCGACGACGCCGTGCTGCTGGGGCCTGCGCCGGCGGCCGAGTCCTACCTGGCCGTCGACCGGATCGTGGAGGCGGCCCGGCGCAGCGGCGCCGATACGGTCCTCCCGGTTCCTCCCGCCCTGGCCGGCAACGCGCGACTGGCCGCCGAGGTGGTCCGGGCGGGTCTGCGCTGGGGCGGCCCCGATGCCGAGGTCCTGGAACGCCTCGGTGGCGACGGCGTGGAGCCGGCCAGCGAGCGCGGCTTCCTCGCCTGGGTGACCGCTGACGGACTCCGTTTCGACACCCCGGTGGCGCGGGATCGCGCCGCCGGCATCGCCCGGGTGTCCTGGACCCCCGGCGAGCCCCGGCAGCTGCCCGCGGCCGCGCACCGCCTCGCCGAGGTGGGCTGGCGCGGGCTGGTCACCGTCGGCATCGCCCCCGACGGCGAGCTGGCCGAGGTCGCCGCGGGCTTCTCGCTGGACATGGCGGTGCTCGAGCGGTCGCACGGTGTGGACGCCGTCGAGCTGGCGCTGCGCAGCGCCGTCGGTCCCCGGGTCCCCGGGCCGGATCCCGTGGCCCGCACCGAGCCGCGGGCGGCGGTCGTCGCACAGCTGCGCGCCACGCTCCCGCCGGGGACCGCCGGCCGGATCAGCGGTCGCCTCCCCGGCTCCGGGCGACCGCCCGCGGCCGAGGGCGGCGTGGACCTGGTCGCGGTCAGCGGTTACGACCCCGGTGACCGGCTGGACGGCTGGTACGACGCCCTGCTGGCCACCGTGAGCGCCGGAGCGGACAGCGTGGCGACGGCTGCCCGGGCGGCCAGCCTGGCGCTGTCCGGACCGACCGGGGCCGGGGTGCCGCACGACGGTCCCGAGGTCTGCGCCGTGCTCGGCAGGCTGGCGGAGGGGCGCGCCTTCCCGGCGACCTGACGCCCGGGGCCCGTGCTTGGATGGGGGCTCATGATCGGGCGGGCGCGGGAGGTTCCGGTGGCGGTCGAGGAGATCCACGCGGAGATGGTCTCCAGTGTCTGGAAGGTGCTGGTGCAGCCCGGTGCGCAGGTGTCCGCCGGTGACACGCTGGTGATCCTGGAGTCCATGAAGATGGAGATCCCGGTGCTGACCGAGCGGGCGGGGACCGTCCAGGAGCTGCACGTGGTGGAGGGCGAGGTGCTCCAGGAGGGCGACCTCATCGCCACCGTCGCGTCCGCCTGAGGAAGGACCCCGTCCTCCCCACCCCTCGCAGGCTCCGGGCGTCCCCTGGACGGGGTCTCAGAGGTCGAGGGCGTAGACGAGCAGGTCGACGCCGGGGACGGGGGACCAGTCGCGCGCCGGCAGCCGGGTGAAGCCCAGCCGCTCGTACAGCCGGTGGGCCGCGGTCATGCGCGTGCCGGTGGAGATGACGACGCGCCGCCGGCCCGTCGCACGGGCCCGGGCCAGGCACGCCTGCACCAGGGCGGCTCCCACCCCGCGACCCTGCGCCCGCGGGTCGACCACGAGCATGCGGAAGCCGGCCTCGTCGGGGGACTCGAGCACCTCGCCGAAGTCGCCGCCCGCCACGAACGCCACGCTGCCGACCAGCCGGCCGGCCTCGTCGCGGGCCACCAGCAGCTCGGCCAATCGAGCACGACCGGCCACGTCGGCCAGCTCGGCGGCGTACTCCGCCGACGCCAGGCCGCCGCGCACGTACACGTCCACGGTGAGCGCGGCGATGCGGTCGTGGTCGGCGGGGACCGCCGGCTCGATGCGGACGGTGGGGAGGGGCGGCACGCCGAGCAGCGTAGGAGAGGCCCCGGTCCTGCTCGCCCGCTCGGGGTGGACCTCGGGACGGGCCATAGGCTCGGGGCACCATGAGCAGCCTCTCGGAGCGCCTCACCCGCGGCACGGCGTCCAGCCCCGCCCAGATCGACCACGCCCGGCGGCTGGTCGCCGACTGGCAGCTGCTGGCCGACCTGGCCTTCGCCGACCTGACGCTCTGGGTGCCGCTGTCGTCGGGACAGTGGTGGTGCGTCGCCCAGGTCCGCCCGCTCACCGCGCCGACCAGCCGGCCGGAGGACATGGTCGGCGTCGAGGTGGACGCCGACGCGGCGCGGCCCTTCACCGTGGCGCTCCGCGACGGGCGGCCGGTCACCGACGGGGAACCGGACTGGTCGGGGACGACTCCGCGCCGGCGCGAGGTCATCCCCGTGCGGCACGAGGGCGTGGGGATCGCCGTCCTGGCCAAGGACACCAACCTCGCGGTGACGCGGTCACCGTCGACGCTGGAGCTGACCTACCTCGACATCGCCGCCGACCTCTGCCTCATGGTGTCCGCGGGCACCTTCCCGCCGGTCAAGGTGCAGGACGCGGAGATGAGCCCACGGGTGGGGGACGGGCTGGTGCGCCTCGACGGGGCGGGCCGGGTCACCTACGCCAGCCCGAACGCCCTCTCGGCCTACCGCCGGATCGGGGTGGTCGGCGACCTGGCCGGCGCCGTCCTCGCCGAGGTGACCTGCCGCGCGGTCACCGACCGCGTGGCGGGGGAGGCGGCGGCCGCCGGCATCACCGCGGCGATCGCCGGTCGCTACCTGGATCCCATGGACGTCGAGGCCGCCAGCGCGACGCTGCTCCTGCGGGCGCTGCCGCTGCACGCCCCCGGCGCCGAACCCGGGGCGCTGGTGCTGGTGCGCGACGTGACCGACGTGCGGCGGCGGGACCGGGCGCTGCTGACCAAGGACGCCACCATCCGGGAGATCCACCACCGGGTGAAGAACAACCTGCAGACGGTCGCCGCGTTGCTGCGCCTGCAGGCCCGCCGGATGACCGAGCCCGCGGCCCGGGCGGCGCTGGAGGAGTCGGTACGCCGCGTGGCGTCGATCGCGGTCGTGCACGAGACGCTCGCCGGCAGCCGGGAGGACGTGGTCGACGTCGACGACGTCCTGGACCAGGTGCTGCCGATGCTCGGTGACCTGACCTCCGTGGGGCCGGCGGCCCGCACCCGCCGCACCGGCTCGTTCGGAGAGCTGCCCGCGGCAGCGGCGACCCCACTGGTCCTCGCCGTGACCGAGCTGCTGCACAACGCGGCCGAGCACGCGTTCCCCGAGGGGGAGCCGGGGGTCATCGAACTGGTCGCCGAGCGCGAGGGGGACGACCTGCGTGTGCGGGTCCGCGACGACGGACGGGGCCTGCCACCGGACTTCGACCCGGCGGCGAGCGACGGGCTCGGCCTGCAGATCGTGCGCACGCTGGTCACCAGCGAGCTGGGCGGGAGCCTGACGATGGGGACGCTGGAAGGCCGGTCGGGCACCGAGGTCGTGCTGACGTTGCCCCGCAGCGCCTGGCCGCGGCGCTGAGCTGCACCCTCCCGGACGACGCCGAGGCCGGTCCGGGAGGACCCGGACCGGCCTCGTGGCGGTCGGTGCGTTCGCGGTGGTGCGGTGGGCTGCCGGTGCTCTCCGGCAGCCGTCGTGGTGCTCCGGATCAGGCGGTGTGGACCCGGGTGCGAGCCTGGCGCCGCTTCAGCGCGCGCCGCTCGTCCTCGGAGAGCCCACCCCAGACACCGGAGTCCTGGCCCGAGCGCAAGGCCCAGTCCAGGCACGACGAGACCACCGGGCAGCGCTGGCACACGGCCTTGGCCTGCTCGATCTGGACGAGAGCGGGGCCGGTCGTCCCGATCGGGAAGAACAGCTCCGGGTCCTCGTCCCGGCAGAGCGCGCGGTGGCGCCAGTCCATGGCGTTGTACTCCTCGATGTCGTCTGCGGTCGGTGCGTCAGTCGCCTTGCTCGGTCTGCCATCGCCGGGCCGACACCGGTCACCCAGCGCCTTGGCGGCAGCGACTGCCTGCTTTGTTACCGGCAGGTTGCGTCCCAGCAGCGATGTTTTCACGTGCCGGACGCCTGTCAAGCGAATCGGGGTCGACGCTGACCCCCGCGTGAGCAACCTCACCACGCCCGTGCTAGGCCCGCCACCCGGCGGGGGGAAAGTCGGTCGCCAGCGCTCAAGGAACGTCGTCAGGCGATCACGCGCAGGGCGTGCGGCACGTTCGTGATCCGGACGCCGGTGGCCGTGCCCAGGTGGTCCCCGTCGACCTGCCAGCCCTGCGGTCGCACGGCGGTGATCGCGAGCTCCTGGAGGTCGTGCCACCGGTGCAGGCCGCGTCCGCGCAGGTCCGGCTCCGGTCGCATGGTCTGCCGCAGAGCGCGCAGCATCCGGGCGGCACCCATGCGGCCCAGGGCGAAGACGTCCAGCCCGGTGTCGAAGGATGCCTGCGGTGTCGGGTTGACCGGTCGCGCCCCCAGGTAGGTCCAGGGGCTGACGTTGGACACCAGGCAGAGGAACAGCTCCTCGACGGGCGGCTCGCCAGGCACCTGGAGCGTCATCGCGGGGCGCCGCCGCTCCCGCCCGAACAGGAATGCGTTGGTGCCTTCCCGGACGTAGAGCGCGCCGGTCGACCGGCGCCCCCGGGCGCGATGGGCCTCCACCCGGGCGATCACCTCGGCGTCGAACCCGAAGCCGGCGGCGAACACGAACCACCGTGGGTCGGTCCACCCCGGGCCGTCGGCGAAGGCGTCGGCCCGGGCGACCGCCTCCGCGGCCTCCGGCGCGACCCCGGTGACCGCCGCGGTGCTGGTGCCGGTGGCGCTCGCCGTGCCCAGCGACACCGACCGCGTCCGGCCGGCGCGCAGCGAGGCGAGGATCTCGGCGGTCGCCTCCACCGGGTCACGCGACCGGCCGAGGGCCCGGGAGAACACGTTGGTCGACCCGCCCGGCACGACGGCCAGCGTCGGCACGGCCGGTCCGGGCCCGTCGGTGAGCAGGCCGTTGACCACCTCGTTCACCGTGCCGTCGCCGCCGAGGGCGACGACGACGTCGATCCCCTCGGCGGTCGCCCGGGCGCCCAGTTCCCGGCCGTGCCCTCGATGCATGGTCTCGGCGACGTCCACCTTCAGCTCGCTGGCCAGCGCGCCGACGAGCACGTTGCGCATCTTGGCGGTCGTGGTCGTGGCCGCGGGGTTGACGACCACGAGCGCGCGCATGCCGCCAGGCTAACCAGCGGCCCGGCGTGCACGCGGGAGGACGTCCGGTGGCGATCAGGGGCACCGGGCCCGCGCGTAATCTCGTCGTCGTGACCGAGGACCGCGGAGCGCCCACCCCGCCGCCCCGTCGCCTCGCCGACCGGCTGTTCGGCGCCACGGCCGCGCAGCCGGCGCCGCGCCCCGCCCTGCCGGCGGCGGAGGCGCCGCCGTCGCTGCGCCGGGCGGCGCTGGTGGTGGCCCTGGAGGCGCTGGCGTTCGCGGTGGGCGCGCTGGTGCTGCTCTACCTCACGCTGGCCGGCGCCCCGGAGAGCGTGCCTCGTGCGCTCGCCGAGGTGGTGCTGGCCGCGCTGGCCGCCGGTGTGCTCGGGGCGGGGGCGCGGGGCCTGTGGCGGGTCGCCGGCTGGGCCCGGGCTCCGGTGGTGGCGCTCCAGCTGTTCCTGGGGCTGACCGGCTTCACGTTCGCCTTCTCCGCGCAGCAGCCGCTGATCGGCCTGCCGATCCTGGTGCTGGCGGCCACGGTGCTCTACCTGCTGGCCGCGCCCGACTCGCGACTGGCGTACGAGGACCGCTGACGCCGCCGGCGCCGGACGTACGGCTACACCAGGTCGATCACGTCGGCGATCGAGTCGCACACGCGGCTGGGCCGGAACGGGAAGCGGCTCACCTCGCTCGCGGCGGTGGACCCGGAGAGGACCAGCACCGTCTCCAGGCCTGCCTCGATACCGGCGACGACGTCGGTGTCCATGCGGTCGCCCACCATGATCGTCGACTCCGAGTGCGCCTCGATCCGGTTCATCGCGCTGCGGAACATCATCGGGTTGGGCTTGCCGACGAAGTACGGCTTGGCGCCGGTCGCCGCGGTGATCATCGCGGCCACCGACCCGGTCGCCGGCAGCGGGCCCTCGGGGGAGGGGCCGGTGACGTCGGGGTTGGTCGCGATGAAGCGCGCGCCGTTGCCCACCAGCCGGATCGCCCGGGTGATCGCCTCGAACGAGTACGTGCGCGTCTCCCCGAGGACGACGTAGTCCGGGTCGGTGTCGGTCATGACGTACCCGACCTCGTGCAGCGCGGTGGTCAGCCCCGCCTCGCCGATGACGTACGCCGAGCCGCCGGGCAGCTGCGTGGCGAGGAAGTCCGCCGTCGCCAGCGCCGAGGTCCAGATCGCCTCCTCGGGCACCAGGAGCCCGGTGCGGCTCAACCGGGCCGCGAGGTCGCGGGGCGTGAAGATCGAGTTGTTGGTGAGCACGAGGAACCGGCGCCGCCGCTCGACGAGGCGGTCGAGGAACTCCTTCGCACCGGGCAGGGCGTTCCCCTCGTGGACGAGGACCCCGTCCATGTCGGTCAGCCAGCACTCGATCGGTCCGCGTTCGGTGGTCACGGTCGAACGCTAGCGCCGCGCGGTCAGGTTCGGTCGCCGGAGGCGAACGACGCGAGCGCGCCGTCGGTCAGGCGGAACACGGTCCACTCGTCCATGGGGACGGCGCCGGCCGCCCGGTAGAAGTCGATCGACGGGGTGTTCCAGTCCAGCACCGACCACTCCAGCCGCGAGTAGCCGCGCTCGACGCAGACCTCCGCGAGCGTGCGGAGCAGCTCCTTGCCCAGGCCCGTGCCCCGGTGCCGCGGCTGGACGTAGAGGTCTTCGAGGTAGATGCCGTGGGTGCCGCGCCAGGTGGAGAAGTTGAGGAACCACAGGGCCGTGCCCACGACCTGGCCGGCGCGCTCGGCCACGTGACCGAAGAGGGCCGGGGACTCGCCGAACAGGCATTCGGTGAGCTGCTCCTCGGTCAGCCGGACCTCGTGGAGGGCCCGCTCGTACTCGGCGAGCTCGCGCACCAGCCCGACGACCGCGGGGACGTCGCCGGGCCGGATCGGCCGCACGCTCATGACAAGGCCTCCTTCACCCGTCCGGGCACCAGCCGGCCCAGCGGGGAGAGCGCCGGGACGAGCACCGGGGCGAGCAGGTAGCCGTAGGCCAGCAGGCACCCGGTGACGACGGGGAACAGCGCGAAACCGACCACCAGCAGCACCGCCGTGGCGACCAGCCCGTAGGGGCGGCCGCTCTTGGGGCTGACGAGCGAGCGGAACGAGCGGAACCGGATGTTGGTCACCATCAGCACGGCCGGGACCGCGACCACCAGCAGGACCCAGAGGCGGTCGCGGCCCTGCATGTCGTCACCGAAGGCGAACACCGACGCGAGCACGACACCGGCCGCGCCGGGGCTGGGCATGCCGATGAAGTACCGCTTGTCCGCCGTCGGGTCGATGGTGGTGTTGAAGCGGGCGAGCCGGATGGCCGCGCACGCCACCCAGAGGAAGCAGACCACCCAGCCCAGCGGGTCCCACTCGTCGCGGCCCTCGGAGAACAGCGTGAACGCCAGCAGCGCCGGCGCCAGGCCGAAGGAGACCAGGTCGGCCAGCGAGTCGAACTGCAGGCCGAAGGGCGTCACCGCACCCACCAGCCGGGCGACGGCGCCGTCGGTGATGTCGAACAGCACCGAGAGCCCGATCAGGACGGCGGCGAGGGTGTACTGGCCCCGGATGGAGACCAGGATCGCGCCGAAGCCGCACAGCATGTTGCCGAGGGTGAACAGGCTGGGCAGCGTGGCCAGGGCGCGGCGCCGGCTCCCCCGCACGGAGCCGCGGACGAACTCGACGGTGGCCGTGCGACGGGTCGGTGGACGGCGCTGACCGGACGCGGAGCTGGGCACGCCGATCCCTTCAGCCGGCCGAGGGCCAGCGGGCGATGACGGTCTCGCCGCCCCGCACGCGCTGGCCCTTCGTCACGGTGAGGGTGCACTCGCGCGGCACGAAGACGTCCATGCGCGAGCCGAACTTCATCAGCCCCATGCGTTCCCCCGTCGCCAGCGTGCGGCCCGGCCCGGTGCGGGTGACGATCCGGCGCGCCAGCACCCCGACGATCTGGCGGAAGACGACCGTGCGGTCGCCGTCACGGAGCCGGAGCTCGCTGCGCTCGTTTCGGTGCGCCGATTCCTTGCGGTACGCCGCCAGGAAGCTGCCCTTGCGGTAGGAGCTCTCCACGACCTCGCCGCGGTAAGGGGAACGGTTCACGTGCACGTCGACCACCGACAGGAAGACGCTGACCTGCTGCCAGCCGCCCTCGGGGGCGTCGTCGGGGGCCACGCCCTCCTGCGGCTCACCGGCGACCATGACCACGCCGTCGGCGGGGGAGAGGACGTCGTCCGGGCCGGGCGGGGTGGTGTCGCAGCGGCGGTCGGGGTCGCGGAAGAAGACCGCCATGTAGGCGGACAGCCCGAGGAGGGGCCAGGTGGCCAGGCGGGGCCAGCGCCGGCCCGTGGCCCGGGCTCCCGCGGCGAGCAGGGCGGCAGGGGCCAGCGGTCCGGTGATGAAGGGCCAGCCGGCAGGGTCGATGCGCATCGTGTGCGAACGCTACCGGTCGAGTGGCGGCGGGGACCGGAGCCGCCGGTCAGGCCGGCGCGGAGGCGCGGCCGGGGTCGGCGCCGAACGCGCTGGCCCGCCTGCGGGGTGGCCCCCCGTACCAGTCGAGGCACAGCATCGTGGCGTCGTCCCGCAGGTCGCCGCCCGTGGCTCGCAGGACCGCCGCCCCCAGCTCCTGGACGACCTCCCGCGGGTGCAGGGCCGCACTGTCGGCCAGGGCGGCCGCGACGTCGAGGGAGGCGGCGTTGCGCTCGAGCATGCCGTCGGTCAGGAACACGACCCGGTCGCCGGCCTCGAGCGGGAAGGACTGCACGGCGAACCCCCTGTCCGGCACCACGCCGAACGGGGGCTCCACGGCCAGCTCGACCTCCGTCACCTCCCCGTCGCGGAGGCGCAGCGGGAGGGTGTGCCCTGCGTTGACGATCGTCGCGACGCCGGTGCGCAGCTCCACCCGCAGGAGCTGGCCGGTGACGAAGTGGCCCGGCTCGGAGCTCTCGGCGAGCGCGTCGTTGGCGTACCGCGCCTGACCGGCGAGGTCCAGACCCCGGCGGCGCCCGTTCCGGAGCGCCCCGACCAGCAGCGTCGCGAGGAGAGCGGCCTCGACCTGGTGGCCCACCGCGTCGGTGATCGACAGCTGAAGGCAGTCACGGTCCAGCGTGTAGTCGAAGGTGTCGCCGCCCACCGAGCTGGCCGGCTCGAGCCACCCGGCGAGGGTGAACTGCCCGGCCTCGCAGGTGTAGGAGGCCGGCAGGAGCCGGCGCTGGATCTCCGCGGCGAGCGCGAAGGGCGTGGAGCGCTGTCCCCACTCGAAGACGTCGGTGTGCCGGCGCGCGGCGATGAGCACGTAGGCCAGCGCGTGGGCGGCGCTGCTGATGTCGGCGACCTCGTCGCTCGACGGGTAGCGGGGGAGGTCGAGTTCCAGCACCCCGATCGCGTCGCCGCGGTCGGTCACCGGGACGACCATCCGGGCGCCGTCGTCGATCGACTGCACGTCGGCCAGCTGGGTCCGCAGGACCTGCTCGTACCGCGACCCGGGCAGCGGGAGCGTCTCGGCCTGCTCCACGCCGTGGCTGCGCGCGCCGTCCACGCGACCCGCGGAGGTCAGGCGGATGACGGCACGCCCGCTGAAGTCGGCGAGGAGCAGCGTCACCGCGGTCGCGTCGACCATGGCGCCCAGCTCCGCCGCGACGACCTCGACGGCCTCGATGGGGGCTGCCGCCTCCACCTTCTGCAGTACGGCGCCGACGTCGATCAACGGAGACTCCTGACTCGGGCATCGGGACGTCCCGTCGCGTCCACGGTCCGTCCTGGGTGCCCGGACGGACCCGCGGGTATACGTGCTGTTCACCACGGACATCCGCCGTCCGGAGGGCGGACGACGGACGGCGCCGGCCGACAGGAGTCGACCAGCGCCGTCCGAGGTGCGGCCCCGTCCCGAGGCTCACCCGAGCATGCGAGGGGTGAGGAGGACGGGGTGTTCGTCAGGCCGCGGCCTTGGTCTCCCAGAAGATCTTGTCGATCTCGGCGATGTAGTCGAGCAGCTTCTGACCCTCGGCGGGGTCCATGCTGCCCTTGCCGCCGGCCGCACCGGCCTGCTTCGTGGCCTTGTTGAACAGCTCGTGCAGGTGCGGGTACTTCTCGAAGTGCGGGGGCTTGAAGTAGTCGGTCCAGAGCACCCACAGGTGGTGCTTGACCAGGTCCGCCCGCTGCTCCTTGATCATGATCGCGCGGGTCCGGTAGACCGGATCCTCGTTGCTCTGGTACTTCTCCTGGATGGCCTTGACCGATTCCGCCTCGATGCGGGCCTGGGCCGGGTCGTACACGCCGCAGGGGAGGTCGCAGTGCGCGGTGGCCTCCACGGCGGAGAACATGCGGAACAGACGCATGAGAGGTGCCTCCGGGGTCGTGGGGATGGATCTTCTGCGACCCTACCCGCGGTGACCAGCGTGAACACGTCGGGCGGTCGCGGCCCGGAGAGCCTTCCCGGGCTGGCGACACGCTGGGTGCTGGCCCGGGTGACCGGCCCGTCGATGTCCCCCACCGTCCGCCACGGGGACCGGTTGCTCGTGCGGCGGCTGCCCGTCGGGTCACCGGTCCGCGCCGGTGACGTCGTGCTGGCCCGGTTCCCGGCCCGACCGGAGCTGCTGGTGGTCAAGCGGGTCCACCGCGCCGTCGACGGCGGGTGCTGGGTCGAGGGCGACAACCCGTTCGTGACCGACGACAGCCGGTCCTTCGGTGCCGCCGTCGCGGTGGGCCGGGTGGTGGGCCGGCTCTGGCCGCGACCCGGCCGGCTCCCCGACGCCCCTCCGCCGGGTCCGCGCTCAGATCTCGCGTAGCTGCGCGTACCGCGCAGCGCACTGGGCCATGGTCGGCAGCACACCCTGGTCGCGCGCCTGCGTGAGGGTGGGTGCGTCCCGGTCCTTGGCCGACAGCTCCAGATCGAGGTCCGCCGGCCAGGGCAGGTCCAGGTCGGGGTCCAGGGGTGAGACGCCGAACTCCCGGCCCGGGTCGTAGGGCGAGGAGACCAGGTAGGTGACCGAGCTGCGGTCGGCCAGGGCGACGAACGCGTGGCCGAGCCCTTCGGCCAGGTAGACCGCGCGCGGCTGCTCGCTGTCGAGCAGCACCGCGTCGTGCACGCCGAACGTGGGGGAGTCGACGCGCACGTCGACGACGACGTCGAGCACCCGGCCGGCCGGGCAGTAGACGTACTTCGCCTGGCCGGGGGGCACCAGGGCGAAGTGCACGCCGCGCAGGACCCCCGCGCCGGAGACGCTGTGGTTGGCCTGCGCGAGGGTCAGCGGGTGTCCCACTGCCTGGGACAGCAGGTCGGCGCGGTACCACTCCGTGAAACGGCCCCGCGCGTCGCCGTGCGGCGTCAGGTCGATCACATAACTGTCGGGCACGGCGAGCTCGCTGATCTCCACCTGCGCACCGTAGCGACAGACGGGCCTCCGGCCGTGGTTACGCTGCTGTGCCCATGAGCGGGAATCCGGCCTCCGTGGACCACGTCAGCACCGATCGCTTCGCCGCCGACCCGGCGTTCGCGGTGCACGAGGGCGGCAAGCTCTCCGTCTCCTCCACCCGCTCGATCGGCTCGATCGCCGACCTCGCCCTCACCTACACCCCCGGCGTCGCCCGGGTGTCCAGCGCGATCGCCGCCGAGCCGGCGCTGGCCCGCCGGTTCACCTGGGCACCGCGCGTCGTCGCGGTGGTCTCCGACGGCACCGCCGTCCTCGGGCTGGGCGACATCGGCCCCGCCGCCTCGCTGCCGGTCATGGAGGGCAAGGCCTGCCTGTTCAGCGAGTTCGCGGGCCTCTCGTCGGTGCCGATCGTGCTCTCGACGACCGACGTCGACGAGATCGTCGAGACCGTCGCCGCGATCGCGCCGTCGTTCGGCGGGATCAACCTCGAGGACATCAGCGCCCCCCGCTGCTTCGAGATCGAGGCCCGGCTGCGCGAGCGGCTGGACATCCCCGTCATGCACGACGACCAGCACGGGACCGCGATCGTCGTGCTCGCCGCGCTGCGCAACGCCGCGGAGGTGGTCGGCCGGGAGCTGGGCGACCTGCGGGTCGTGGTCTCCGGCGCCGGCGCGGCGGGGGTGGCCTGCACGAAGATCCTGCTCGAGGCAGGGGTGGGGGAGATCGCCGTCGCCGATTCGCAGGGCGTCCTGCACCCCGGCCGTGACGGGCTGACCGGTACCAAGCGGTGGCTCGCGGAGAACACCAACCCGTCGGGGTTCGCCGGCTCCATGGTGGCGGCCCTGCGCGGGGCCGACGTCTACCTGGGGGTCTCCGGGGGCTCGGTCCCCGAGGAGGCGATCGCGTCGATGGCGGAGAACTGCATCGTGTTCTCCCTGGCCAACCCGACGCCCGAGGTGGATCCGCAGATGGCCGCGAAGTACGCCGCCGTCGTCGCCACCGGCCGCAGCGACCTGCCCAACCAGATCAACAACGTGCTCGCGTTCCCGGGGGTCTTCCGCGGCGCGATCGACGCCGGCGCGACCAGCATCACCGAGGAGATGAAGCTCGCGGCCGCCGCCGCCATCGCCGGCGTCGTCGGCGACGACCTGCGGCCCGACTACATCGTGCCCAGCCCGCTGGACCGCCGGGTCGCGACCGCCGTCGCCGAGGCCGTGGGCGCCTGCGCCCGGGAGCAGGGGGTCACCCGCTGAGCGCGGGTCGGTAGACCCGCCCCAGCACCCCGGCCAGCAGCCGCTCGGCGACCGGCCGGGGGAGCGCCGCGACCAGCGCGTGCACCGGCGCCATGCGCTCCGGGAGCGAGCCGCCGGAGATCCCGGCCAGCTCCAGCAGCGCCTCCACCTCGGCCACCGTCAGCGCCGCGGGGTCGATCGTGGCGGCGGCGGCCACCAGCTCGGGGTCGGGTACCGGGCGGGGGAGCGCGGCGGCCGCCCGGGCGGCGTCGGCGAGATCGGCCAGCAGGGCCGCCACCCGGTCGGCGGTGGCCGCCGTGACGGTGAGGTGCAGGGTGGCGGGCAGGTCCCCGCCGTCCTGGGCGAAGGGCGGCTGCGGCTGCAGCAGCCAGCCGCGGGCGGTCATCTCGTCGGCGAGGTTGAGGACGTCGACGCCGTCCGGGCCGTCCGCGGCGAGGGCCACGAGCGTGGTGGCGGGGCGCCCGACCACGCGCACCCCCGGGATGTCGCGCACGCCGTCGACCAGCGTGCACGTGGCCCGGCGCGCGCGGGCGGCGAGCTCCCGGTAGCCGTCGTCGCCCAGCCACCGGTGCACCGCCCAGGCGGCCGCCATCGCACCGGCCGGGCGGGTGCCGGCCAGGGTCGGGTTGACCACGGGATAGCCCGGCCAGCCGGCGGTGGTGAACCAGTGCGCGTGCCGCAGCTCGGGGGTGGCGGTCAGCAGCACCGACACGCCCTTGGGCGCGTAGCCGTACTTGTGCAGGTCCACCGACAGCGACGTCACCCCCGGCACCGACAGGTCGAAGGGTTCCGGGACGTCGTCCAGGAAGGGCAGGACCCAGCCGCCGATGCAGGCGTCCACGTGGCACGGCACCCCGGCGCGGGCCGCGAGGCCGGCGATCTCGCCCACGGGGTCGAGCACCCCGTGCGGGTAGGACGGCGCGCTGACGACCACCAGCACCGTGCGCTCGTCCAGCTGCCGCACCACCGCCGACGGATCGGCCCGGCAGGTCTCCGCGTCGACCGGGATGTCCACGACCTCCACCTCGAACAGGTGCGCGGCCTTGCGGAAGGCCGCGTGGGCGGTGACGGGCAGGAGCAGCCGGGGGCGTCCGGCCCCGCCCCGGGCACGCCACTGCTCGCGCGCGGCGAGGACGGCGAGCTCGCAGCTCTCGGTGCCGCCGCTGGTCAGCGTGCCCACGGCGTCCGGCCCGCCGCCGAGCAGTCCGAGCGCGGCGCCGACCAGGTCGTTCTCGATGCGGGCCACACTGGGGAAGGCGGTCGGGTCCAGCGCGTTCGTCCACTGGAACGCCGCCTGGGCGGCCGCCGCCAGCTCCTCGACCTCGGCGCGGCCGGAATCGTAGACGTAGGCCATGGTGGCGCCCCCGTGGGTGGGCACGTCGCCGGCCTGCAACGCGGTCAGCTCGGCGAGCACGTCCTGCGGGTTCACGCGGGGACCTCCTGGGCGGTCGCGGGGGTCAGGCGGTAGCGGGCGAGCACGGGCAGGCTGGCCAGGACGAGCACGGCGGGCAGCACGCTGAAGCCGAGCCGGACGGCGGTGAGGGCGGTCGAGGACTGGGTCACCGTCTCCCCACCGGTGGAGGAGACGTAGCCGGCCAGCGCGAGCAGTCCGCCGAGCAGCCCCGGGCCGATCGCGAGCCCGAGGGTCTCGGCCGCCGTCCAGACCCCGGTGAACACGCCGGCCCGCCGCCGGCCGGACGCAGCCTCGTCGGCGGCGATGACGTCGGGCAGCATCGCGAGCGGGAACATCTGCATGCCGGCGTAGCCGATCCCCACGAGGACGACCAGGGCCAGCACCAGCCCGGTCCCGCCGGCGTCGCCCACCGCCAGGGCCGCCGCCGCGGCCGCGAAGAGGGTGGCCGCGGCGAGCAGCCCGGTGCGCTTGCCCACGGTGCGGCTGACCCGCAGCCACAGCGGCATCACGAGGATCGCCGGGCCCACCAGCGCGGCGAACAGCAGCGACCCGGCCGCCGGATCGCCGAGGACCTGGCGCGAGTAGTACGGCACCCCGGCCAGCATCACGCCGATCCCGAGCGCCTGGATCACGAAGCCCACGAGCAGCACCCGGAACGGCCGGGACCGCCAGGCCAGCGCCAGCGCGGCGCCCAGCCGTTCCTCGCTGCGCACCTGCGTGAGCGTCGGCGCCCGCCGGGTCCCGGCGACCGCGCCCAGCATGCCCACGGCCAGCAGCACGGCCACGAACACCGCCATCGCCAGGTGGCCGCCCCGCCCGCCGCCGGCCAGGTCGACCACAGCGGGCGCCCCGGCGCCGGCGAGCAGGATGCCGACGGCCAGCGCCGCGACGCGCCACGACATCAGGGTGGCCCGCTCCCCGGCGTCGTCGGTGATCTCCGCCGGCTGGGCGACGTAGGGCACCTGGAACAACCCGTAGGCGGTCGCCGCCAGCAGGAAGGTCACCGCCACCCAGAGGGCGGCCAGCGCCGGGGGCGCGCTCGGCCCGGCGAACACGAGCACGAACAGCAGGGGCAGGGTCAGACCGCCCGCGAGCATCCACGGCCGACGGGGGCCCCAGCGGCTCACCGTGCGGTCCGACCGGCTGCCGATCCACGGGTTGAGCCAGACGTCCCAGGCCTTCGGGAGGAACACCACCAGGCCGGCGATCCCGGCGGCCACGCCGAGCACGTCGGTCAGGTAGTAGAGCAGCAGCAGCCCGGGCACCGTCCCGAACGCCGCCGTGCCGATCGAGCCCAGCGCGTACCCGAGGTGGACGCCCCGGTCGAGCCGGGGACCAGGTGAGACGGCCGTCACAAGTGCTGCACGGTAGCGGCTCAGTCGCCTTTGACGTTCACCAGCTGGCGCAGCGTGTGGCGCACCTCCACCAGGTCCGCGGCGTCGGCCATGACGACGTCCACGTCCTTGTAGGCGGCGGGGATCTCGTCGAGGAACGCGTCGCTGTGCCGCCACTCGATACCGCGCATCGACTCCTCGAGCTGCGCGCGGGTGAACGTCCTGCGCGCCTTCGTGCGCGAGAACACCCGGCCGGCGCCGTGCGGCGAGCTGTTCAGCGACTCCGGGTTGCCGAGACCGGTGACGACGTAGCTCGCCGTCCCCATCGAGCCCGGGATGAGCCCCGCCTGCCCCTTCTCCGCCTGGATCGCGCCCTTCCGCGACACCCAGAGCTGCTCGCCGAAGTGCTTCTCGTGCTGGCTGAAGTTGTGGTGACAGTTGATCCGCTCGAGCTCCGGCGTGCTGTCGGCGCGCATGTGCCGGGCCAGGCAGTCGGCGACCCGGTCCATCATCTCCTCGCGGTTGAGCAGCGCGAAGTGCTGCGCCCAGCGCAGCTCGGCGACGTACCGGTCGAACTCCGGGGTGCCCTCGTCGAGCCAGGCGAGGTCGCGGTCGGGCAGGTCCAGGCCGTCCCGCCGGGCCCGCTCCTGGGCGATCGCGATGTGCTTCTGGGCGATCTTGTTGCCCACCCCGCGGCTGCCCGAGTGCAGGAACAGCCAGACGCGGTCGCGTTCGTCGGCGGTCACCTCGATGAAGTGGTTGCCCGAACCGAGGCTGCCCAGCTGCATCGCCCAGTTCGGTGCCGTCGTCGTCACCGAGGCCAGCACGCGGTCGCCGAGCTCCTCGGCCTTCGCCTCCAGCTCCTCGACCCGCCGCCGGGCGGTCGCGGTGAGCTTCTTGTTGTACCGGCCCGCCGACAGCGGGACCGCCCGCTCGATGTCCCCGCGCAGCGGTGCCAGGGAGCCGCGCGCCCGCACCTCGTCCACCGACCAGGGCGTGCGGACGGCGATCATGCCGCAGCCGATGTCGACGCCGACCGCGGCCGGGATGATCGCCGCCCGCGTCGGCAGCACCGACCCCACGGTCGCGCCCTTGCCGAGGTGCGCGTCGGGCATCAGCGCCACGTGGGGGTCGACGATGTCGAGGGAGGCGGTGCGCTCGGCCTGCCGGCGGGTCTCCTCGTCGAGGATGCTCGCCCAGTTCAGGAGTTTGTCGGACAGTCTTTCCACCTCTGGAGTCTGCGGGTCCCGGCCGATCACGGCGAGCCGTTTGTCCCAGGGGCCGATCGCGGGTACGGGGGCGCCCATGGGAGCGAGCAGGGCGGCCGTCGCCGCCTCGGGTCAGTGGATCGATCCCGACGACGGGATCCGGTACCCCGCCGGGGAGGTGCACGCCTGGGAACGCGGGCGCAACGAGACCGCCTGCGGGCTGTCGCTGCACAGGTCGCGGCTCACGCGCTTCCCGCACGTCGGCTGGCCCGACGCGCAGCCGGAGTCGGGCCGGCACGCCGAGGAGGTGCAGGAGGTCTGCCGCCGCTGCCGGGCCGCCCAGGGCGCTCGGCGCGACGACCGGGGGTGGACGCGCACCAACCCCCGACCGTGAGCCGTGCTCAGCCGGCGCTGAGCAGCCGGTCGACCAGCGGATCGACGGCGCCGCGCAGCTCGGTGTTGGTGTAGACGAACGCGAGCGTCGCCACGACGAACAGCGGCACCAGCGCCACCTTCTCGATCGTGGCGCCGGTGCGGATGGGGGAGAGGGCCAGCCGCTTGCGCCGGGCCAGCCAGAGCAGCGGCACCGGCACCCCGGCGGTGGTGATCGCGTCGCCGGCGATGTGGGTGAGCACGCCCGCGGCGACCGCCCAGGGCAGCCAGGCCGGTGGCGCCATGTGGTCCAGCAGCAGCCAGGCGCCGCCCCAGGACAGCAGCAGGTTGCCCAGGATGGTCGTCTCGGTCCGGCCGGGGATGACGAAGTGCAGCGCCCGCAGCGCCAGCCCGATGGCCAGGGCGAGGACCAGCAGGCTCGACCAGAACGCGCCGGAGGCGGCCGCGGCCAGCGCGCCGAAGGCCAGCGGGGCGAGCACGGCGTCGTGGGTGCCCCAGCGGTGGCCGCCGGCCAGCGCACCGATCGCGCCTGCGGGTACGTCGGTGACCGGGCCCCACATGTCCGAGACGGTGGAGCTGCGGTGGTCGAGGTCGGGGAGCATCGCGAAGCCGCCGACGGCGGCGATCCAGGCGCCTTGTGCGACGGCTCCCTGGACGGGGGCCCACGGCAGGGTCGCGGCGCCGGCGGCCAGGCCGGAGAGCGCGTGCGAGTGACCGAGCATGAGCCCAGCGTCCCGCCACGCCGCTCGGTAGGCGGGAGGCGGGGCGGCGTGTCCCCGTCGTTCAGTCGTCGAGCAGGTGGCGCAGCAGCCGCTCGGGGGCGTCGAAGAAGGTCTGCCAGTCCCGCACCACGTCCAGGTCGGCCCACGGGCGCTCGGTGAACCCCGCCTCGTCCAGCTCGTAGACGCGGGCGCCCGGCAGTGCGGCCAGCACGGGGGAGTGGGTGGCCAGCAGCACCTGGGACCCGGTCGCCGCGACGCCGTGCAGCAACGCCATCAGCCGCAGCGACGACCGGAACGACAGCGCCGACTCCGGTTCGTCCAGCACCCACAGCCCGCGTTCGAGCGTGCGGGACTCGAGGAAGGCCAGGAAGCCCTCGCCGTGGGACCGAGCGTTGAGCGGGATCCCGTCGAAGGGGCGCAGCTCCACGGCCGTGCTGTCGATGCCGGCGAAGACGTCGTGCATGGCCTCGCCGCGCAGCCAGACGCCGCCCTGCGGCCGGGGCGTTCGCCGACGAGTTCCAGCTCCCGCCACAGCTCCGCGTCCTCGGTGGCGGGCAGCGGACCCCAGTGCTTCACCTGGGCGGTCAGCGACGCCCGCCAGGCGTGCGCGACCGCCTCCAGCAGCGTGGACTTGCCGCTGCCGTTCTCCCCGACGAGCACCGTCACCGGCGCCAGCGCCAGACCGTGGGACCGCAACCGGTCGACGGCGGGCAGCGCCCAGAACCAGGCGTCGGGATCGGTGACGTCGGCCCGGACGCGCACCCGCGACAGCGGCAGGTCAGCAGGCACTGCCGGGCCCCCTGCGGCAGCCCGCCGCGAGCTCGTGGCTGGTGGGCGGCAGGCGGTCCTCGCTCACTCGTCGAGGTCGTCGTCCGTGCCGCCCCGGGCCAGCCAGGTGGCCAGCCGCTCGACCGGCACCTCGAAGTCGGGGTGCTGGTCGACGAACGCCTGCATCTGGTCGGCCAGCCAGGCGAGCGTCACCTGCTCCCCGCCCCGCCGCTCGGCCAGCTCCTCCAGACCCCGGTCGGTGAAGTACATGCCCCAGAACCTACGACGCCCGGTCCCCGAGCGGATCGGGGACCGGGCGTCGAGTGGGCGGGGCGGTTCAGTCGGCGAAGGCCTCGGCGACCAGCTTGCGCTGCTCGACCTCGTGCACCTTCGCCGAGCCGACCGCCGGGCTGGCCGAGGCCCGCCGGCTGACCCGCCGGAGCTTCCGGCCCTCGGGCAGCTCCTCGGGCAGGTTGACCGCCATGAACTGCCAGGCGCCCATGTTCGCCGGCTCCTCCTGCACCCACACCACGTCGGTGGCGTTGGAGTACCGCTCGAGCTCGGTGCGGATCTGCTCGGCCGGCAGCGGGTACAGCTGCTCGACCCGCACGATCGCGGTGTCGGCGCGGCCGTCGGACTCCCGCTGCGCCATGAGGTCGTAGGCGACCTTGCCGCTGCAGAGCAGCACGCGCTTCACCGCCGCGGCATCCAGCGGCTCACCGCCGACCCCGGTGTCGGGGAGCACCGGGCGGAAGCTCTGCTCGGTGAAGTCGGCCACCGGGCTGACCGCCGCCTTCGCCCGCAGCAGCGACTTCGGCGTGAAGACGACCAGCGGCCGGTGCACGTCCGACAGCGCCTGGCGGCGGAGCAGGTGGAAGTAGTTGCCGGGCGTGGTGCAGTTGGCGACGGTCATGTTGTTCTCCGCCGACAGCTGCAGGAACCGCTCGATCCGGCCGCTGGAGTGGTCGGGGCCCTGCCCCTCCATGCCGTGCGGCAGCAGCAGGACGACGCCGGAGCGCTGACCCCACTTCGCCTCGCCGGAGCTGATGAACTCGTCGATGACCATCTGGGCGCCGTCGACGAAGTCGCCGAACTGCGCCTCCCAGAGCACCAGCGCCTTCGGGTTGGCCACCGAGTAGCCGTACTCGAAGCCGAGCGCCGCGTACTCGCTCAGCAGCGAGTCGTAGACGAAGAACTTCGCCTGGTCCTCGGTCAGGTTGGCCAGGGGGGTGTACTCCGCGCCGTTCTCGCGGTCGATCAGCACCGAGTGGCGCTGCACGAACGTGCCGCGGCGGGAGTCCTGCCCGGCCAGCCGGACGGGCACGCCCTCCATCAGCAGCGACCCGAACGCCAGCAGCTCGCCCATGGCCCAGTCGATGCCGCCCTCGCTGGCCATCGCGGCCCGCTTCTCCAGCATCTTCTGCAGCTTCGGGTGCGGGGTGAAGTCCGGCGGGAAGGAGACGTGCGCGTCGCCGATGGTCTTGAGGATCTCCTGCGTGATCGCCGTCTGCACCGTGGACTCCTGCGGCGTGCGCGGGTCCATCACGGGCTCGGGCTTGGAGGAGTCCTGCGCGTCGTGGGTCTCGGCGAAGGCGCGCTCCAGCTGGCCGCGGTAGTCCTTGAGGGCCTCCTCGGCCTCCTCCAGCGTGATGTCGCCGCGGCCGACCAGGGCCTCGGTGTACAGCTTCCGCACCGAGCGCTTGCGGTCGATGATGTCGTACATCAGCGGCTGGGTCATCGAGGGGTCGTCGCCCTCGTTGTGCCCGCGGCGGCGGTAGCAGACGAGGTCGATGACGACGTCCTTCTTGAACGTCTGCCGGTACTCGACCGCCAGCCGGGCCACCCGGACGCAGGCCTCGGGGTCGTCGCCGTTGACGTGGAAGATCGGCGCGTTGACCATCCGTGCGACATCGGTCGAGTACAGCGTCGAGCGCGCCGAGCCGGGGCTCGTGGTGAACCCGACCTGGTTGTTGATGACGACGTGCACGGTGCCGCCGGTGCGGTAGCCCCGGAGCTGGGAGAGGTTCAGCGTCTCCTGGACCACGCCCTGGCCGGCGAACGCGGAGTCACCGTGCAGCAGGACGGGCAGCACCGTGAAGCCCTGCTCGCCCTTGTCGATCATGTCCTGCTTGGCGCGGACGATGCCCTCGAGGACGGGGTTGACCGTCTCCAGGTGGCTCGGGTTGCTGGCCAGGGAGACGGCGATCTCGGCGTCGGTGCGGAACGGGTTGCGGAACGTCCCGGTGGCGCCGAGGTGGTACTTCACGTCGCCGGAGCCCTGGACGGTGCCGGGGTCGATGTTGCCCTCGAACTCGCCGAAGATCTTGGCGTAGCTCTTGCCGAGCACGTTGGCGAGGACGTTGAGCCGGCCGCGGTGGGCCATGCCGATCGCGACCTCGTCGAGGCCGTGGTCGGTCCCGGCGATGAGCACCTCGTCGAGGATCGGGATGACCGACTCCCCGCCCTCGAGGCTGAACCGCTTCTGCCCGACGTACTTGGTCTGCAGGAAGGTCTCGAACGCCTCGGCGGCGTTGAGCCGGCCGAGCACGTGCTTCTGCTTCTCGCGGTCGGGCTGCGCGTGCTTGAGCTCGATCCGCTGCTGGAGCCACTCGCGCTCCTCGGGATCGGTGATGTGCATGTACTCCACGCCGACCGTGCGGCAGTAGGAGTTGCGCAGCACGCCGAGGATGTCCCGCAGGGGCATGAGCCGCTCACCGGCGAAACCGCCGACCGGGAACGTCCGGTCCAGGTCCCACAGGGTGAGACCGTGCTGGAGGATGTCGAGGTCGGGGTGGGTGCGGACCTTGAACTCGAGCGGGTCGGTGTCGGCCATGAGGTGGCCGTTGCGCCGGTAGGACTCGATGACCTCGATGACCCGGGCTTCCTTGTCGATCTGCCCTTCGCGCGTGACCCGCACGTCCGGCATCCAGCGCACCGGCTCGTAGGGGATCCGCAGGGAGCGGAAGACCTCGTCGTAGAAGCCGTCCTCACCCAGCAGCAGCGAGTGCAGCTTGCGCAGGAAGTCGCCGGACTCCGCGCCCTGGATGATCCGGTGGTCGTAGGTCGAGGTGAGCGTGATGATCTTCGAGACGCCCATGTCCGTGAGCACCTCGGGGCTCATCCCCTGGAACTCGGCGGGGTACTCCATGGCCCCCACGCCGATGATCGCGCCCTGCCCGGCGGTCAGCCGCGGCACCGAGTGGTTGGTGCCGATCGTGCCCGGGTTGGTCAGGCTGATCGTGGTGCCGGAGAAGTCCTCCATCGTCAGCTTGTTGTTCCGGGCGCGCCGGATGATGTCCTCGTAGGCGGCCCAGAAGGCGGCGAAGTCCATCTCCTCGGCGGCCTTGATCGACGCCACCACCAGCGAGCGCGAGCCGTCGGGCTTCGGCAGGTCGATGGCCAGCCCGAAGTTGACGTGCTCGGGCGCCA
This sequence comes from Blastococcus sp. SYSU DS1024, assembly GCF_054050795.1. Classification (NCBI taxonomy): domain Bacteria; kingdom Bacillati; phylum Actinomycetota; class Actinomycetes; order Geodermatophilales; family Geodermatophilaceae; genus Blastococcus; species Blastococcus sp. SYSU DS1024. Next base: position 192,216 of record NZ_JBJHAA010000004.1, on the reverse strand, counting down.
CCAGCACCGGCTTGCCGTCGATCTCGGCGAAGGCGCTGTTCATGTTCGGGAACGCGTCGAGCGCCCGGACCAGCGCGTAGCCGATCAGGTGCGTGAAGGAGACCTTGCCCCCGCGCGCGCGGGCCAGGTGGTTGTTGATGACGATGCGGTTGTCGACCAGCAGCTTGGCCGGCACCGCCCGCACGCTCGTCGCCGTCGGCACGGTCAGCGAGGCGTTCATGTTCTTGACCACGGCGGCGGCGGCGCCGCGCAGCGGGGACTGCTTGCCGTCGCCGGCCGACGGCTTGGGCGCGGGCTTGGCGGCGGGGGCGGCCTTCTCCGCGGGGGCGGCCTTCTTCTCCGCGGGCTTCTCCGCGGGGGCGGCGGGCTTCGGGCTGCTCTTCTGCACGGGTGCGCTCCCGGTCGGCTCGGACCCGGCGGCCGGGCGCTGGACGTCCGGCGCTGCCGCGCCGGTGGGCTCCGGCTCCCCGCCGGGCGCCGGAGCACCCTGCGGCGGGGACGCCGGTGCGGGTGCGCCGGTGGCGGACGGCGCCTGCTCGCGGTCACCGCCACCGACGGGGCTGCCCGGCCGGTAGTCGGCGAAGAACTCGTGCCACGCCTGATCGACGCTGGACGGGTCGGCGAGGAACTGCTGGTACATCTCCTCGACCAGCCACTCGTTGGTGCCGAAACCGGCGACCGGGGACGAGGTGGACGACGGGCGGGATGAGTTCACGCTTGACACGGGGTCGAGTGCCTTCTTCGTCTCGGGGCTGCGTCTGAGGGGCGCGTCGCTGGACCGGGTGTCGAGTCTACGCCCGTGCCGGGTCGGGGACCCGACACGGAGCGGGGACCGCGCGCCCGTCCCACCTGGTGGTCAGTGGGTGGCGCCGTGGGCGACGAGCAGTTCGACCAGGGCGTCGTTGCCGTTCGCCTGGTTCTCGTCGGCCCGCCGGTGCCGGGCCGCCGCCACGCGGCTGATGTCGAGCGCGCTGGCACCGTCGTGGGTCGTGGCGTTGACGTCGGCTCCCGCGTCCAGCAGCTGCCGGACGATCTCGGGCACGTCCCCCGTGGCCCCCGCCGCCACCGCCGCGTGCAGCGGCGTGCGGCCGGTGTCGGGATCCCGGCGGTCGACGTCGGCGCCGGCGTCCAGGAGGAGGCGCACCAGCTCGGCGCTGCGGCCGGCGGCGGCCGCGTGCAGCGCACCGCCATCGGGGTCGGCGCCGCGTGCCAGCAGCAGCCGGGCGGTGCCGGCGGCGCCGCCGAACGCGGCCCACGCGAGCAGGTCGACCCCCGTGGTGGGGTCGGTCAGCTCCGCGCCGCCGTCGAGCTCGGCGGTGAGCCGGTCGACGTCGTCGAGGTAGGCCGCGCTGGGGGCGTCGACGACCGCACCGAGCTCCACCAGCACCGGGACCAGCCCGGGCGCGTGCTCGAGCGCCAGGTGCAGCGGCGTGCGGTGCTGGTCGGTGCGGGCGGAGAGGTCGGCGCCGGCCCCGGCGAGCACGCGGACGACGTCGACCCGGTCGCAGGCGACCGCCAGGTGCAGCGGGGTCCAGCCCTCCTGGCCGTCGCGCTCGACGGTGCCCTCGAGCAGCTGGGGTGCCTCGGCGACCGCCGACCGGACGGCATCGGTCTCCCCGTCGGCGATCAGCCGGCCGAGTCGTTGGACGGTCATGCGAGTGGTCACGCGTTCTCCGTTCTGCGTTCGAGGCTGCCCGGCGCGTGCTGTTCGACCGGAGCAGAAGTCGTGGGCGTTCCCCCTGGCGCCTCAGGCGATGTCGCGGCGGACCGCCAGGAAGGTGCCCAGGAACGCTGCCAGGAGACCGTAACCGAGCAGCAGCAGGCCGCCCTGCCACGGCGTCAGCAGCTCGGGCGCCTGGAAGTCGGACGTGAGCGCCTGCACCGCCCCGCCGGGCAGCCACTTGTAGGCCGCCTGGATGGCCCCGACCGAGGCCACGATCGGCTCGACGACGTAGAGGTAGACCAGCGCGCCGACGATCGCGCCGACCTGGTTGCGCAGCAGTGCGCCGACGCCGACGCCGATCACGGTGAACAGCACCAGCACCAGACCCGACAGGGCGATGGTGCGCAGGTTGTCCCCGGTCAGGGACGGGGTGGCCCCGCGGGCACCCGCGTAGACGACCGCGACCAGCACGTTGACCGCGAGGACCACCAGCGCGAACGGGACGGCGACCAGCGCGTACGCGAGCAGCTTGGCGCCGACCACCCGGCCGCGGTGGGGGGTCGTCAGGAAGGTGGGCGTCGCGGTGCGGTGCCGGTACTCCTGGGTCATCCCGATGATGCCGAGGATGAGCAGCAGCACGCTGGCGTTGGCGCCGACGGAGAAGATCAGCTCCTCGTAGGCGGGGGTGCCGACCGCGGGCAGGCCCGGCTGGCCCTGCTGCTCCACGCCGGCCAGGGCGGTGAACAGCGCCGTGAAACCGCCGGCCAGGACGCAGGCGCCGACCAGCAGCCCGATCCAGACCCGGGTGGTGAAGAGCTTGGTCCACTCGGCGCGGACGAGGGCGGTCATCGGGGGGCCTCCGGGGACGTCGCGCCGGCGGCGTACTGCTCCTGGCCGGCGGTGAGCTGGAAGTAGATCTCCTCGAGGCCGCTGGTGTGCGCGCGCAGCTCGTGCAGCTCCACCCCGGCGGCGAAGGCGCGGGCGCCGACCTCGGCGGTGGTCCGGCCGGTGACGGTCAGGGAGTCGCCGTCGAGGGTGACCGGCATGCCGGCGGCGCGCAGCGACTCGGCCAGCCGCGCGATCTCCGGGCTGCGCACCAGCACCGTGCCGCCGCCCGCGGCCCCGGAGCGGAGCTGCTCCATCGACGCCTCGCGGACCAGCCGGCCGGCGCCGACGATGACGACGCGGTCGGCGGTCTGCTCCACCTCGGTGAGGAGGTGGCTGGAGACCAGCACGGTGCGCCCCTGCTCGTGCGCGAGGTGGCGGAGGAAGCCGCGCAGCCACTGGATCCCCTCGGGGTCCAGCCCGTTGGCGGGCTCGTCCAGCACGAGGACGGCGGGGTCGCCCAGCAGCGCCGTCGCCAGACCGAGCCGCTGGCGCATGCCGAGGGAGTAGCCGCCCGCCCGGCGCCCGCCGGCGTCGGCCAGGCCGACCTGGGCCAGCACCGCGTCCGCCCGCTGCAGCGGCAGCCCGGCGGCGCGGCAGTAGACGCGCAGGTGGTTGCGGCCGGAGCGGGCGGGGTGGAACGCCGTCTCCAGGACCGCCCCGACGGTGCGGACCGGTTCCCGCAGGCCCGCGTACGGGGTGCCGTTGAACGTGGCGGTGCCCGCGTCGGGCTGCACGAGCCCGAGCAGCATGCGCAGCGTCGTGGTCTTCCCCGCGCCGTTGGGGCCGAGGAACCCGGTGACCGTGCCCGGCTCGACGGTGAAGCCGAGGTCGCTCACCGCCCGCACGGTGCCGAAGGACTTGGTGAGCCCCTGGACCTCGACCCGCACCGGGTCGGGCGTGGGGGCGGGGGCGGTGGAAATGTCGCTCTCCTCGTCTGCTGGCCCGTGTTCCCACCCATCCAAGCGCACCTGGGTGACGTTCCGGGAGCCCGTGGGTGCACGTTCCCCGCCACGTGGTCGACTGGGTGCGTGGGACCGGTGCGGCTGGGGCGTGCGCGGCTGGCGGTGACCGTCGTCTTCGCGGCGAACGGCGCCCTCTTCGGCAACTGGGCGGTGCGGATCCCCGCGGTGAAGACCGGCCTCGGGCTCTCCGACGCGGCTCTCGGCGGCGCGCTGCTCGTGCCGGCGGTCGGGGCGCTGGTCGCGATGCCGCTGGTCGGTGCGCTCAGCGCCCGGTTCGGCAGCCGGACGACGACGGTGGCCACGGCGCTGGCCTTCTTCGCGGTCCCGGTGCTGCTGGGGCTGGCGCCGTCGCTGCCCTGGCTGGTCCCGGCGCTGCTGGTGTTCGGGCTGGCGTTCGGCGGCCTGGACGTCGCCATGAACGCGCAGGCCGTCACGGTGGAGCGGGCGCTCGGCCGGCCGGTGATGTCGTCGTTCCACGCGGCCTTCTCGGCCGGGGCCCTGGTGGGGTCGCTGACCGGTTCGCTGGCCGCGGCGGGCGACGTCGGGCTGCCCTGGCACCTGGGCGGCACCGGCCTGGCGCTGCTCGTCCTGACCGCGCCGCTGTTCCCGGCGCTGCTGCGGGAGGAGCGGACCGGCGGGGAGGCGGGGCCGCTGTTCGCGTGGCCCCGCGGCCGGCTCCTGCCGCTGGCCCTCATCGCGCTGGTCGTCCTCCTCGCGGAGGGTGCGGTCGGCGACTGGAGCGCCGTCCACCTGCGCGACGAGCTGGGGGCCTCCGCCGGGGTGGCGGGGCTGGCGTTCACCGCCTTCAGCCTGACGATGGTGGCCGGCCGGCTGGTGGGCGACCGCGTCGTCGCTGCCTGGGGGAGGGTCCGCACGGTCCGCACCTCGGCGCTGGTGGCCGCGGCCGGCGGGGTGCTGGTGGTCGCCGGTCCGACCGTCGCCGTGGTGCTGGTCGGCTTCGCCGCCCTGGGGGCCGGGCTGGCCTGCACGGTCCCCCTGGTCTTCTCCGCCGCGGCGGAGGGCGAGCCGGAGGCAGGGCCGGCGCTCGCCGCGGTGAGCACCCCCGGGTACCTCGGCTTCCTGCTGGGCCCGCCGGTGATCGGTGGCCTGGCCGAGCTCGTCGGGCTCTCCGCGGCGCTGGCGCTGCTGCCGCTGCTGCTCGCCGCGGTGGCGCTCCTCGCCGGCCGCACCGGCCCCGCTCGCGTGACCCCGGGCACACGGGCGGTCGTCGTCCCCTAGAGTGCCCGCCGTGAGCGAGCCCGTGAACGCCTACTCCACGGTCGTCGTCGGAACCGACGGGTCGGAGTCGTCGCTGCGCGCCGTCGCCCGGGCGGGGGCCCTGGCCGGCGCCTGCGGGGCGACGCTGGTGGTCGCCTGCGCCTACCTCCCCACCGAGGCCGACGACCGGGAGCTGGCCCGCGCCCAGGACGTCCTGGGCGACGAGGCCTACCAGGTGGTCGGGTCGCATCCGGCCGAGGAGACCGTGCGCTCCGCCGCCGAACGCGCTCTCGCGGCGGGGGCCCGCGACGTGCGCACCGTCGCGGTGATGGGGTCACCGGTCGAGACGCTGCTGGACGTCGTCCGCCGGGAGAAGGCCGATCTGCTCGTCGTCGGCAACCGGGGGCTGAACAGCATCAAGGGCCGGCTGCTGGGCTCGGTCCCGGCCGACGCCACCCGCCGGTCGGGGTGCGACGTGCTGGTCGTCCACACCACCGACTGAGGTCTGCGACAGGCATGGTTGATCCCGGGGAGGGCCCGGACCCCGGCGCCCGGGAGGCGCTGGAGCGGCTCCTGCTCGGCGGGCCGCGTCGGTACACCCGGCTGCAGGTCGGCCGGCTGGCCGGGATGCCGCCGGAGCGGACCCAGCGGCTCTGGCGGGCCCTGGGCTTCCCCGACGCGGCCGACGACGACCCCGCCTTCACCGACGCCGACATCGCCGCGCTCGGGGTGCTGTCGACGCTGATCGACACGGGCTTCGTCGACCCGGAGAGCGAGGCCTCCATCGCGCGGGCGATGGGGCAGTCGCTGTCCCGGCTGGCCGACTGGCAGACCGACATGCTGGCCGACGCGCTGGTCCGCGGCGCGCAGGCCGGCGAGGACCCGGCCGCGACCACCGAGCGGGCGGTGACCGCGGCGCAGGAGCTGCTACCCCGGCTGCGCGAGGTGCAGGACTACGTCTGGCGCCGGCACCTAGTGGCCAACGTCGACCGGCTGCTCGCGGCCACCGGGCCGGGCGACCGCCGGGAGCTGGCGGTGGGGTTCGCCGACCTGGTCGGCTACACCTCCCGCAGCCGCGGCATGGGCGGTCGCGAGCTGGGCAAGATGGTGGAGGATTTCGAGAGCACCGCCGCCGAGGTGATCGCCCGGCACCACGGCCGGGTCGTGAAGACCGTCGGGGACGGCGTGCTCTTCACCGCCCGGTCGGCCACGGACGCCGCGGACATCGGCCTGGAGCTCCCCGACTCCTGGGCAGCCGCCGATCGCCCGCCGCTGCGGGTGGGAGCCGCCTACGGGGCGGTGCTCACCCGTCTCGGCGACGTCTACTCGCCGGTCGTGAACCTCGCCAGCCGGCTCACCTCGCTCGCCCGTCCCGGCGCGCTGCTGGTCGACCGGGACCTCGCCGACCGGCTGCGCGGGCTGCCGGACTACCGGGTCCGGCCGCTCCGCCGGGTCTCGGTGCGCGGCTACGACCACCTCCAGCCGTGGCTGGTCAGGCGGAGCAGGACGACCAGCGGCGAGGACGCCGAGAGCGGGTACGGCGACGACGCCTTCGACGTCGAGGACGACCCGTCGGCGAGCCGGGACTGACCCCGCCCGGGCGGCTTGGCAGGCTGGAGGGGTGAGCGCCACCCTCGTCGCCCGCGGACTGGCGGCCGGTCACGGCGCCCGCGTGCTCTTCTCCGAGCTGGATCTCGTCGTCGCCCCCGGCGACGTCGTCGGCCTGGTGGGGGTGAACGGCGCGGGCAAGTCGACCCTGCTGCGCACGCTGGCCGGCGAGCTCCCCGCCGAGGCCGGCAGCATCTCCCTCAGCCCACCGAGCGCCACCCTCGGCCACCTCCCGCAGGAGCACGAGCGGCTGGCCGGGGAGACGGTCCTGGCCGCCCTCGCCCGGCGCACCGGTGTCGCAGCCGCCCAGGCGGCCATGGAGGCCGCGACCGAGGCGCTCGCGACGGGGGAGCCGGGCGCCGACGACGCGTACGGCGACGCGCTGGAGCGCTGGCTGGCCCTCGGCGGGGCCGACCTCGACGAGCGGGCCGCCGAGGTCGTCGCCGAGGTCGCGCCCGGCGTCGCGCTGGACGCGCCGATGACCGGGCTCTCCGGCGGGCAGGCCGCCCGGGTGGGCCTGGCCTCGCTGCTGCTGTCCCGCTACGACCTCCTGCTGCTCGACGAGCCGACCAACGACCTGGACCTCGCGGGCCTGGACCAGCTGGAGCGCTTCGTGACCGGCGCCCGGGCCGGTGTCGTCGTCGTCAGCCACGACCGCGAGTTCCTCGCCCGCACGGCCACGCGGATCGTCGAGCTGGACCTCGCCCAGCAGCTGGTGCGGGTGCACGACGGCGGCTACGAGGCGTACCTGGCCGAACGAGAGGTCGCCCGCCGGCACGCGCGCGAGGAGTACGAGGAGTTCGCCGGGACCAAGGCCTCGCTGGAGGAGCGGGCCCGGATGCAGCGCAACTGGATGGCCAAGGGCGTCCGCGACTCGATCAAGAAGTCCAAGGACGGCGACAAGCACATCAAGGCGGCGAACCGGGCGTCGTCGGAGAAGCAGGCGGCCAAGGCCAGGCAGACCCAGCGGATGATCGAGCGGCTGGACGTGGTCGAGGAGCCCCGCAAGGAGTGGGAGCTGCGCATGGAGATCGCCACCGCGCCCCGGGCCGGCGCCGTCGTGGCGGCGCTGCGCGGCGCCGTCGTCCGCCGGGGCGGCTTCACCCTCGGCCCGGTGGACCTGCAGGTCGACTGGGGCGACCGGGTGGCCATCACCGGCGCCAACGGATCCGGGAAGTCGACCCTGCTGGCCGCTCTGCTGGGCCGCGTTCCGCTGGACGAGGGGGCGGCGTCGCTCGGGCCGTCGGTCCGGATCGGCGAGATCGACCAGGCCCGGGAGCGCTTCCTGGGCCCGGAGCAGCTGCTCGACGCGTTCGGCGCGGAGGTGCCCGACTGGCCGACGGCGGAGGTGCGGACGCTGCTGGCGAAGTTCGGCCTGACCGCCGACCACGTGCTGCGGCCGGCGGTCACCCTGTCGCCGGGGGAGCGCACCCGCGCGGCGCTCGCGCTGCTGCAGGCCCGGGGCATCAACGTGCTGGTGCTCGACGAGCCCACCAACCACCTCGACCTGCCGGCGATCGAGCAGCTGGAGCAGGCGCTGGCCGGCTACACGGGCACGCTGCTGCTGGTCACCCACGACCGGCGGATGCTCGCCGCCGTCGCCACCGACCGCCGGCTCGAGGTCGACGGCGGGCGCGTCACCGAGCGCTGAGCCCGCTCAGCCGGCCGGCGTCCCGAGCTCGTCGGCGATGCCGACGGTGTCCATGCCCGCCCACGTGTCGGAGACGTGGTGCGCCAGCACCATCAGGTCGCGCAGCTCGCCGCTGCGGTCGCGGATGTGGTCGCGCAGCAGGGCCTCGCCGCTGAAACCGAGGTCGCTGAAGAGCGCCAGCGCCGGGCCCTGCTCGGCGACCACCTCGACGACGATCTTCCGCAGCCCCGAGGAGACCGCACCCACCAGGGCCTGCCGCGCCAGCTCACGCCCCAGCCCGCTGCCCCGGCTCGACGGGGCCACGACCAGGCGCAGTTCGCCGACGTGGTCGGACCAGCCCGGCAGCGGCCGGACCGCGACGTAGCCGGTCACCTCGTCCGCGCCGTCGACGGCCACCCAGCGGCCACCGGGGGAGTCGCCGGTCGCCCACGAGCGGACGGTGTCGGGATCGGTGACCTCCTCCTTGATGAAGGTCAGGTCCCCTTCGGGGAGGTCGCCGAAGAACCGCAGCAACGCGTCGCAGCGCTCGGGGCCGAGTTCCAGCACCGTCACGTCAGGCCTCCTGGCTGGTCTCGTCGGCGTCCAGCGGGTCGCTGCGCCGGCGGACGAAGTCGATGATCGTGGGCACCGTCGTCTTCGCCGCGGTGCGCCCGACGACCAGCCCCATGTGGCCGGCGTCCAGGCAGAGCTCGTGCTTGTCGGGGGAGCCGACCAGGTCGATCAGGGGCGCGGTCGCGTCCGGCGGCACGATGTGGTCCCGGTTGGCCCGCACGGTCAGGAACGGCACCTGGATGTCGGAGAGGTGCACCGGGTCCCCGCCCACGGCGAGCCGGTCGTTGACCATGCCGTTGTTCCGCACCAGCATCTCCGCGGTCTGCCGGGCGGCGGCGCCGGGGAAGGGCACGTGGTCGTCCGACCACCCGGTCATGGCCTGGTAGGAGGCGACGTACTCGTCGTTCCAGAGCCGCTCCCACAGGGTGACGTAGCGGGTCACCTCCGCGGTCGGGGTCAGCGCGCGGAACCCCTGGACGACCACCGAGGGCGGGACGTTGCCGTCCGCGTCGAGGACGGAGCGGACGTCCATCCCGCCGACGGCGAAGATGTCGGCGAGCGGACCCATGTGCCGGAAGTCCACCGGCGTCGCCAGCACGGTGAGGCTGCGCAGCGGCGCGTCGGGGTGGTGCGCGGCGTAGAGCAGGGCCAGGTCCCCGCCGAAGCAGTAGCCGAGCAGGTTGACCTCGTCGGCCCCGGAGAGCTCGAGGACGCGGTCGACCCCGGCGGGGATGTAGTCGTCGACGTAGTCCTCGAGGCCGTTCCCCGCGTCGCGCTCGTCGGGCTCGCCCCAGTCGAGCATGTACACGTCGAAGCCGGCCCTCAGCAGCTGCTCGACGAAGCTGTTGCCCGGAGTCAGGTCGAGGATGTAACTGCGGCTGACCATGCTGAACACGATCAGCAGCGGCGGCCCGTAGCGGACGCCGCCGTAGGTGTCCGGGTCGTTGCGGTAGTGCCAGAGCTGGGTGCGCCCCCGCTGCCAGACGACGTCCTTGGGGGTCTGCCCGACACCGGGCCGGTCGACGCCGGCGACGAGCTTGATGCCGTTACGGGCGCGCAGGGTGTTGCGCTCGACGTCGCGCCGGACGCGGTCGAGCACCGTCTGCGGGCTGGGCACCGTCGGCATCGCTGTCCTCCGTGGTCGGGGCGGTCGTCGTTCGGGCCGAGCCGGGGCGCGACGGAGAGCTGCGTCGCCGCTCCTGCTCCAGCTGGATGGTCAGCCGGCGCACCTCGCGGTCCAGGGAGCCGATCTGCGCGCGCAACCGGCTGATGTCGCTGCCGGCCGGCAGGTTCAGCAGGTGCCAGGCGCGGGCGCTGAGGCCCTGGACCGATCCGCCCGCGACGGTCTGCGCGCGGCGGAGCAGGGCGGTGGCCAGCGAGAAGTACTCGCTGCGCACCACGTCCTCGGCGCGCGGGGCGATCGCGCGCTCGGCGGCGTCGTAGGCCTGCCGCCACAGCGGGGCGCTCATCGGCGCACCCCGGTCGCCGGCGCCGCGCCGTCGAGCGGGGGCTGCGCGGGGTCGGTCATGGTCGGCCTCCCTGTGCCCGGCGTCTGGACGCAGCCCACCTACCCGGCTCGACCGGTGATCTACCGCACATGGCCGATACGGTGGCGGGACACCCCATCGTCTGCGAGGAGATCCCCGCTCATGCCCGACCGCTCGATCCTCGACCTGTTCCGCCTCGACGACCGCGTCGCCATCGTGACGGGGGCGTCCTCCGGGCTGGGTGCGGTCTTCGCCCGCACCCTTGCCGAGGCCGGCTGCGACGTCGTCCTGGGTGCCCGGCGCGTAGACCGGCTGGCCGACACCCAGCGGGCGGTGGAGGCGGCCGGGCGACGGGCGATCAGCGTGGCCACCGACGTGTCCCGACCCGAGGACTGCCAGGGCCTGGTCGACGCGGCCGTGGCGGAGTTCGGCAAGGTCGACATCCTGGTCAACAACGCCGGCGTGGGCACCGCCGCGCCGGCGACGCGGGAGGCGCCGGAGCAGTTCCGGCAGGTCATCGACGTCAACCTCAACGGCTGCTACTGGATGGCCCAGGCCTGCGGCCGGGTGATGCAGCCCGGCAGCTCCATCGTGAACATCTCCAGCGTGCTGGGACTGACCACGGCCGGCCTGCCGCAGGCGGCGTACGCCGCGAGCAAGGCCGGGCTGATCGGGCTGACCCGCGACCTCGCCCAGCAGTGGACGGGGCGCAAGGGCATCCGGGTCAACGCCCTGGCGCCGGGGTTCTTCACCTCGGAGATGACCGACCAGTACCCCGAGGGCTACCTGGAGTCGCAGCTGTCCCGGGTCCTCGTCGGGCGGAAGGGCGAGCCCGAGGAGCTCGCCGCCGCCCTGGTCTTCCTGGTCAGCGACGCCGGCGGGTACGTCACCGGCACCACCATCCCGGTCGAGGGCGGGATGCTCACCAGCTGACGGTCACCGCCTCCGGGTCACCGCGCCTGCTCGGCCCGCTCGATCAGCGCGGTGATCCGGTCGGTGAGCTGCGGCCAGACCTCACGTGGCAGGTCGTGGCCCATGCCGTCGACGACGAGCAGCTCCGCGCCCGGGATCGCCGCGGCGGTGGCCCGGCCACCGCTCACGCCCACCAGGCTGTCCTGCTCGCCGTGGATCACGAGGGTGGGCACTGCCACCCCGGCCAGGTCGGCGGTCCGGTCGTGCGTGGTGAGGATCGCGGCCAGCTGCCGGGCCACGCCGGCCGGGTCGTACGCCCGGTCGAAGGAGAGCCCGGCGCGGTCGCGCACCGCGGCCTCGTCGAACTCGAAGCCGGGGGAGCCGATCACCCGGTAGGTGTCCACGACCCGCTGGATGGCGCCCTCCCGGTCGCCGGCCGGCGCGGCCAGGAGCACGCCCATCGCCGCCTCGTTCGGTGCTCCCACCGCCGGGTCGCCGGTGGTCGACATGATCGAGGTCAGGCTGCGCACCCGTTCGGGGTGGGTGATGGCCACCAGCTGGGCGATCATCCCGCCCATGGATGCGCCGACGACGTGCGCGCTCTCCAGGCCCAGGGCGTCGAGCAGGCCGGCGGTGTCCTCGGCGAGGTCGGTCAGCGCGTACGCGACCGAGGAGCGGTCGCCGCCGAGTATCGCCAGGACGTCCGGGGCGCCGGCGTCGTGGAGGTGGGTCGACAGCCCGATGTCGCGGTTGTCGAAGCGGACGACGAACAGACCTCGCTCGGCCAGGCCGCGGCAGAAGTCGTCGGGCCAGCCGATCATCTGGGTGGCCAGCCCCATGACGAGCAGGACCGGCGGATCCGCCGTCTCGCCGAACGTCTCGTAGGCGAGCTCGAGATCGCCTACCCGTGCCTGCTGGATGCCGCTGGTCTCCATGCGGCGGACGCTAGTGCAGGCGCCCGGGACGCACGTCGCGACACGGGCGGACCCACCGCGGTCGCGCCTGCCGCGTGCACCGGGTCAGAGGTCCCGGTGCCCGCCCTCGGTGCGGTCCTCGACGTTGCCGTGGCGCAGCAGGCTGGCGATGGCCAGCGCGAGGCCGCCCCAGATGACGACCATCGCCACCACCATCATCGCGATCGCCTCGGCGCTCATCGCCGGCCTCCCTCGTCGTGCCCGGTCACCGGGTGGTTCGGGTCCGCCGCGGGGGTCGCGGGCAGCGGCGCCGCGGGGTCGGAGCCGGGTGGCGGTCCGTCCAGGTGGGTCCCGGCGCGCCACGGCAGCCGGGCGAGGAGGAAGCCGACGAGCGGCAGCACCACGGCCAGCGCCCAGCCGAGGACCAGCAGGAGCCAGGTGGGGTAGTCCTCGTAGGGCGCGGCGAGGTCGTCCCGCACCGCGAAGACGAACACGACGGCCAGCCCCGCCGGGGCGACGACGCTCGTCAGCAGGCGCCAGCCGGTGCCGACCCGGGGACGGCCGTGGACGTTGAGGTGCTCGCTGAGGCCGGGCAGGGCCCGGACAACCCAGGCGACGACCAGCACGCTGACCAGCGCCACGACGAGGATGCCGTACTGGTTGACGAAGTGGTCGACGACGTCGAGCACGTAGATGCCGCTCGTCGTGCTGAAGAGCACCAGGCTCAGCACCGCGGCGGGAACGCCGACCGCGAAGGTCGCGGTGCGGCGGCTGGTGTCGAACTTGTCGCGGACGGCGGAGATCACGACCTCGATCACGCTGATCAGCGAGGTGATGCCGGCGACGACGAGCGACCCGAAGAACAGGACGCCGAGGAGGGCGCCGGCCGGGGCCTCGCTGATGATCGTCGGGAAGGCGATGAAGGCCAGGCCGATACCGCCGCTGACGACGTCGCCGACCGCGTCCCCGCTCGCCTGGGCCATGAAGCCCAGGGCGGCGAACACGCCGATGCCGGCGAGCAGTTCGAAGCCGGAGTTGGAGAAACCCACGACGAGGCCGGAGCCGACCATGTCCTCGCGGCGGCGGACGTACGAGGCGTACGTGATCATGATGCCGAAGCCGACCGACAGCGAGAAGAAGATCTGGCCGAACGCGGCGGCCCAGACCGGGGCCGAGGTGAGCGCCGACCAGTCGGGCGTGAACAGCGCGTCGAGGCCGGCGCCGGCGCCGGGCAGCAGCAGCGCCTGCACGACGAGGGCGGCGAAGGCGAGCACCAGGAGCGGGATCAGGACCAGCGAGGTCATGCCGACCCCGCGCTGGACGCCCAGGGCCATGATCACGAGGACGGCCAGCCAGACCAGCGCCAGGGGGAGGAGCACCCCGGGCACCACGTCGGCGGTGATCTCGACGTCACCTGCCTGCAGGAACTCGCCGAAGAAGAAGGCCTCGGGGTCGGCGCCCCAGGCCTGGTCGAGCGAGAAGAGCGTGTAGCGCAGCGCCCACGCGAGGACCGCCGCGTAGTAGACGGCGATGACGAAGCAGATGGCCACCTGCCACCAGCCGAGCCCCTCGGCCCCGCGGCGCAGCCGGGCGAAGGAGAGCGGCGCGGAGCCACGGTGGCGGTGACCGATGGCGTAGTCGAGCAGCAGGAACGGGATGCCGGCGGTCAGCAGCGCGACCAGGTAGGGCAGCAGGAAGGCGCCGCCGCCGTTGTCGTACGCGACGTACGGGAACCGCCAGATGTTGCCGAGCCCGACCGCCGAACCGATCGCCGCCAGGATGAAGACGCGCCGGGAGCTGAACCCGCCGCGGCGGCCTTCCTCCTGGGTCGGCGGGGTGCCGCGTCCCGCGGTCGTGCTCATCTGACCTCCTGCGTGGTGGTCCGCCGAGCCTGCGGGCACCCGTGCCCCGAGGGGTCGTCGACGGGAGGTGCCGGTACTCGGGCGACGTCGAACGCCCGGACTCTAACGGCCGGGCGGCGGTCCGGGGCCCTGATCCGCAACCCCGTGGCCGTCGGCACCGCCGGACCGGGTTGCGCCGGCGTCTCCGGGGGAAGCCCGACGACGTGGAACCCGTGGTGCGCACCGCAGCCGAGACCGAGACCGAGGTGTGGGACGACCCGATCCGGGGCCACGTCGCGTTCCAGGTCCTGATCAGCCGGGACCGGACGCCGACGTCCTCGCTCTACACCGGTCTCACCGAGCTGCCGCCCGCCGGCTGGCTCGGTCGGCACAGGCACACCCAGGCCGAGGTGTACCACGTCATCGCGGGCACCGGGGTCGTCGTGCTGGACGGGGTCGAGCACCCCGTGACCGGCGGTTCGGTCGTCTTCATCCCGGGGGACGCCGAGCACGGCATCCGGAACACCGCGGACCAGCCGCTGCGCTTCGTGTACGTCTTCGCGACCGACTCGGTCGAGGACGTGGTGTACCGGTTCTCCGCGGACGGGTGAGCCGGCGACGCGGTGGCGTCCCCACGTCGAGCGTCAGCCCGCCCGCGACGTGCGAGAGGCCCCGCCGGCACCCGTCCCCGGGGCCGGTGGGGCCTCTCCGCTGCTCATCCGGAGCCAACGGTCGGTCCGCGCGGGCGACGGTCGGCATCTGGTGGTGCCCCCGGCAGGATTCGAACCTGCGCACCCGCCTCCGGAGGGCGGTGCTCTATCCCCTGAGCTACGGGGGCTCGGTGGTGGGGCAGGGGAGAAGTTACCAGCCCCGCACCCCGCCCCGTGCGGCGGCTCCTGCGCCGCCGGTCACGGCTCGGGGAGGGGGGTTCCGCCCCGGGCCGTGAGCATGCGCGTCATCGTCGTCGTCTCCACGCCCTGCGCCTGCTCGATCGACCGGGCGAGGTCGCGCACGGCCTCCACCTCGGCGTGCTCGGCCGCGTAGGCGGCCATGTCGAAGCCGCCCTGGTGGTGGCGGATCATCAGCTGGAGGAACCGGACGTCGAACTCCGTGCCCGACAGGCTCCGCAGCTCCGCCAGCTCCTCCGTGGTGGCCATGCCGGGCATGTCGGCGGCGGTGTCCACGTCGCCCATGTCGTGGCCGGCGTGCTCCTCGCCCATCCACGTCATGGGCTCGCCGGACTGGGGCAGCCCCCAGAGGGCCAGCCAGCCCTGCATCCGCCCCGCCTGGTTGGTCTGCGCGGCCGAGATGTCGAAGGCCAGGTGCTCGAGCTCGGGGTCGTCGCTGCGCTCGTCGACCAGGTTGGCCATCTCGACGCCCTGCAGGTGGTGCCGGGACATGTCCCGGGCGAAGCCTGCGTCGACCGAGTCGGCCGTCGGCGTGGGAGTGCCCCGCCCGATGCCCAGCGCCACGGCGAGCCCACCGCCGAGCACCACCAGCCCGACGGCGATCACGGCGAGCAGCGCGGTGCGCAGGGCACGGCCGCGCGAGCGGTCGGGTGCGGTCACGGGGTCACCCCCCGGCGGATGGTGGCGGTCACTGGTCGGTGGTCGTGCCCGCGTCGGCGCTCTCCAGCAGTGGGTCGGCCAGGAAGGTCGGGCTCTCGCACGTGGCGCCGGGCTCGGGGAAGCTGTCGGCCTTGTAGGTCATGAGGTCGGCGAACTGCTTGATCCGCTCGTCGTCGGCGCTGTCGACCTTCAGCTGCTCGCCCCACGACTGGACGCTGATCGGGGAGTCCTGCCCCTCGTACGGGGAGAGCATGCGGCCGGAGACGCCGTCGACCAGCTCCGCCAGCGTCTCCACGTCCGCGTCGGAGACCTCGTCGGGGTTGTAGGTGATCCACACCGCGCCGTGCTCCAGGCTGTGCACCGCGTTCTCGTGCCGGATGTCGACGTCGTAGACGGTGCCCGTGCAGTCGGCCCACAGGTTGGCGTGCTCGCCGCCGACCGGCGGGGACTCGCTGTACTCGATGGGGCCGTCGTTGTGCAGCCCGCCCTCGTAGTCGTAGGTCTGCGCGCCGGCGATCTCGTCGATCGACTCCACCCGGGAGGCGTCGGCCTCCTGCACCTGGACGACGGCGTAGCTGATGACGGCCGCGGCGAAGAGGACGACGGCGATCGCGGCGGCGATCAGCCCCCACGGCCGCTGCTGCGCCACGACCTGCGTCGGCGGCCGGGTGCGGCCACCGGTCGCCCGCCCGCCGGACCGGGTGGCCCCACCGCCGCTGGCTCGGCTCTTGTCGGGCGTGCGGTCCTTGGCCAAGGCCTCTCCTCGTTACGGGGCGCGTCCGCGCCGCTGCGTTCGGGCACGCGGGTAGGCCCCGCTCACCGCGCGCGAGTCTAGGTCGCGCGCCTGTGCGGAAGCTGGGAGCCGGGCGGGTCGGCGGGCCGCCGGAAGGCGGTCAGTACGCTCGCCGGGTGACACCGGAGCAGCTTCAGGACGTCGTTCGTACCGCCGTGGCCGCGGTCGTCGAGCGAGGCGCGCTGCCCGTCGATGTCCCCGCGGAGGTCGTCGTCGAGCGGCCGCGGAACCCCGAGCACGGCGACTACGCCACCAACGTCGCCCTGCGGCTGGCCAAGCCCGCCGGTCGCCCGCCGCGCGAGGTCGCCGACCTGCTGGCCACCGAGCTGCGCGCGCACGCCGGTGTCGCCGGCGTCGACATCGCCGGTCCGGGCTTCCTCAACATCACGCTCGCCCAGGGCGCGCTGGGCCGCATCGCCGTCGACGCCGTGACCGCCGGGGAGGGCTACGGGCGCACCGGGGCCCTCGCCGGGCAGCGGCTCAACCTCGAGTTCGTCTCCGCGAACCCGACCGGGCCGGTGCACATCGGCGGCACGCGCTGGGCCGCCGTCGGCGACGCCATCGCCCGGCTGCTCCAGGCCAGCGGCGCGACCGTGACCCGCGAGTACTACCTGAACGACGCCGGCGCGCAGATCGACAGGTTCGCCCGGAGCCTGCAGGCCGCGGCGAACGGCCGGCCGGTGCCCGAGGACGGCTACGCCGGCAGCTACATCGGCGACATCGCCGCCCAGGTCGTGGCCGCCGAGCCGGGCCTGCTCGACCGCCCCGAGGCCGAGCAGCTCGCGGTGTTCCGCGCCCGCGGCGTGGAGCTCATGGTCGCCGAGATCCGCAGCACGATGGAGGCGTTCGGCGTCCACTTCGACGTGTGGTTCTCCGAGACGTCGCTGCACGAGGCGGGCGCCCTGGAGAAGGCCGTGGCCCGGCTGCGCGAGCAGGGGCACGTCTACGACTCCGAGGGCGCGGTGTGGCTGCGGACGACGACCTTCGGTGACGACAAGGACCGGGTGCTGGTCAAGGCCGACGGCGAGCCCACCTACTTCGCGGCCGACTGCGCCTACTACCTGAACAAGCGCGAGCGCGGCTTCGACAAGGTCGTGATCATGCTGGGTGCCGACCACTCCGGCTACGTCGGCCGGTACAAGGCGCTCGTGGCCGCGGCCGGCGACGACGCCGCGACCCACCTGGAGATACTGCTCGGCCAGCTCGTGAACCTGCTCCGTGACGGCGAGCCGGTGCGGATGAGCAAGCGGGCCGGCACGGTGGTCAACCTGGAGGACCTGGTCGACGCGATCGGCGCCGACGCCGCCCGGTACGCGCTGGCCCGGGCCTCGGTCGACCAGCAGATCGACATCGACATCGACCTGTGGACGCGGAAGACCAACGACAACCCGGTCTTCTACGTCCAGTACGCCCACGCCCGCATCTCCTCGGTGCTGCGCAACGCCGCCGACCTCGGGATCGCGCTGGGCGGGGCCGGTGACGTCGACGTCGCCGCCCTGGTGCACGAGCGGGAGAACGACCTGCTGCGGGCGATCGGCGAGTTCCCGCGGGTGCTCACCTCCGCCGCCGAGCTGCGCGCGCCGCACCGGGTGGCCCGCTACCTGGAGGAGCTGGCCGGCACCTACCACCGCTTCTACGACGCCTGCCGGGTGCTGCCCCGCGGCGACGAGGAGGCCACCCCGCTCACCACCGCCCGGCTGTGGCTGTGCGCGGCGACCGCGGTGGTGCTCCGCAACGGCCTCGGGGTGCTCGGCGTGACCGCGCCGGAGCGCATGTGATGCGGGCCCACCCCGCAGGGCCGCTGCACGGGACCATCACCCCGCCGACGGCCGCCGGCGCACCGCCGGCCGAGCTCGGGTCGCTCGACCCGCACGTCTGGCCCCGGACGGCGCGGCGGGTGGACGGCGAGCTGCACCTGGGGGGCCGGGCGGTCACCGACCTGGCCCGCGCGCACGGCACCCCCCTCTTCGTGCTGGACGAGGAGGACTTCCGCGGGCGCGCCGCGGAGTTCGCCGGGGCGTTCGCCGACGCCGACGTGCACTACGCCTCGAAGGCCTTCCTCTGCGGCCAGGTGGCCCGGTGGATCGCCGACGACGGCCTGCACCTGGACGCCTGCAGCGGCAACGAGCTGGCGCTGGCGCTGGCGGCCGGGTTCCCCGCCGAGCGGATCGCGCTGCACGGCAACAACAAGTCGCTGGTCGAGCTCCAGCTGGCCGTCGACTCGGGCATCGGCCACGTCGTGCTGGACTCCTTCGACGAGATCGAGCGGCTGGTCCCGATGGCCGAGAAGCGGGTCGCCGACGGCGGGGCGCCGGTGCCGGTGCTCATCCGCGCGACCGTGGGCATCGAGGCGCACACCCACGAGTTCATCGCCACCGCGCACGAGGACCAGAAGTTCGGCTTCTCCCTGGCCACCGGTGACGCGCTCACCGCCGCGGTGCGGGTCATCCGCGAGCCCGCGCTGCGGCTGACCGGCCTGCACAGCCACATCGGCTCGCAGATCTTCGACACCGCCGGCTTCGAGGCCGCGGCGCACCGGGTGGTCGGGCTGATGGGGCAGGTGCACCAGGCCACCGGCCAGGTGCTCCCCGAGCTCAACCTGGGCGGCGGCTTCGGCATCGCCTACCTGGCCGAGGACGACCCGGTCAGCCCGGTGGACGTCGCGACGCGGCTGCGCGCCGTCGTCGCCGCCGAGTGCGCCCAGCTGGGCCTGCCGGTCCCGCGCCTGGCGGTCGAGCCCGGCCGCGCGATCGCCGGTCCGGGCACGGTCACGCTCTACGAGATCGGCACCATCAAGCCGGTGCGGCTCGGCGCGAGCGGTGCCCCCGGCGCGCCCCAGGTGCGCAACTACGTGTCGGTCGACGGCGGGATGAGCGACAACATCCGCACCGCCCTCTACGACGCCGCCTACACCTGCGTGCTGGCCAACCGCGTCTCCGACGCCCCGCCGGCGCTGTGCCGGGTGGTCGGGAAGCACTGCGAGAGCGGCGACATTCTGGTCCGGGACCTGTGGCTGCCCTCCGACGTCCAGCCGGGTGACCTGCTCGCCGTCGCCGCCACCGGCGCCTACTGCTGGTCCATGGCGAGCAACTACAACTACCTGCTCAAGCCCCCGGTGGTCGCCGTCCGGGACGGCGCCGCCACGGAGATCGTGCGACGTCAGACACTGTCGGACGTGTTCGCCCTGGACGCGGTCCTCGCCGACCGCCCTGCCCCCTCGCCGGCCATCGACCAGCCGGCGCCCGAGCACCCCGCGGGAGCGACCTCGTGAACGGACCCCTCAAGGTGGCCCTGCTGGGCTGCGGGACGGTCGGCGGCGCGGTGCTGCGGGCGCTGCAGGAGCAGGCCGACGACCTCGGCGCGCGGATCGGCCGCCCGGTCGAGGTGGCCGGCGTCGCGGTCCGGCGACCGGCGCACCACCCCGACGTCCCGGCGCACCTGCTCACCACCGACGCGCACGGGCTGGTGACCCGCGACGACGTCGACCTCGTCGTGGAGGTGATCGGGGGCATCGAGCCGGCGCGCTCGCTGATGCTGGCGGCGTTCGAGGCCGGCAAGTCGGTGGTCAGCGCCAACAAGGCCCTGCTGGCCGAGGACGGCGTCGCCCTGCACGCCGCGGCCGCGAAGGCCGGGGTGGACCTCTACTACGAGGCCGCGGTGGCCGGGGCGATCCCGATCCTGCGGCCGCTGCGCGAGTCGCTGGTCGGTGACCAGCTGTCCCGCATCGTGGGCATCGTCAACGGGACGACCAACTACATCCTGTCGCGGATGGCCGAGACCGGCGCCGGCTTCGGGGAGGCGCTGGCCGAGGCCACCGAGCTCGGCTACGCCGAGGCCGACCCGACCGCCGACGTCGACGGCTTCGACGCCGCCGCGAAGGCCGCGATCCTCGCCTCGCTGGCGTTCCACACGCCGGTCTCGGCCGCGGACGTGCACCGGGAGGGCATCTCCACGGTGACCGCCAGCGACGTCGCGCGGGCCGCCGAGATCGGCTGCACGGTGAAGCTGCTGGCCATCTGCGAGCGGGTGGACGGGAACGGCGACGGCGACTCGGTCGCCGTCCGGGTGCACCCGGCGATGATCCCGACGGCCCACCCCCTCGCCTCCGTCGGCGGCGCGTTCAACGCCGTCTTCGTCGAGGCCGAGGCGGCCGGGCAGCTCATGTTCTACGGCCAGGGTGCCGGGGGAGAGCCCACCGCCAGCGCGGTCCTCGGCGACCTCGTCGCCGTGGCCCGCAACCGCGTGGCCGGCGCCTCGGGCCAGGGCCCCACCGGCTACGCCGACCTCGCCGTCCGCCCCATGGCCGAGACGCCGACGCGCTACCACGTCAGCCTCGACGTGGCCGACAAGCCGGGTGTGCTCGCCGCCGTCGCGCAGGAGTTCGCGCAGCACGGCGTGAGCATCTCCACGGTCCGGCAGACCGGCCGCGGGGACGCCGCGACCCTGGTCATCGTGACCCACAGCGCCCCGGACGCGGCGCTGTCGGCCACCATTGCGGCGCTGCGGGAGATGCCCGCGGTCCGGGGCGTCACCAGCGTGCTGCGCGTGGAGGGTCTGCAATGACGGTCTCGTCGGTCGTGTCCCCGGGCTGGCCCGGTCTCATCGAGGCCTACCGGTCCCGCCTGCCGGTCTCCGACTCCACCCCGGTGGTCACGCTCCACGAGGGTGCGACCCCGCTGGTGCCCGCCCGGGAGCTCTCCCGGCGCACCGGCTGCGAGGTCTACCTCAAGGTCGAGGGGGCCAACCCGACCGGCTCCTTCAAGGACCGCGGCATGACGATGGCCATCACCAAGGCGCTCGAGGAGGGGGCGCAGGCGGTCATCTGCGCCTCCACCGGGAACACCAGCGCCAGCGCCGCGGCCTACGCCGCGCGCGCCGGCATGACCTGCGCCGTCCTCGTGCCCCAGGGCAAGATCGCGATGGGCAAGCTGGCGCAGGCGCTCGTGCACGGCGCCAAGCTGCTGCAGGTCGACGGGAACTTCGACGACTGCCTGGCGCTGGCCAGCAAGCTGGCGATCGACTACCCGGTCAGCCTGGTCAACAGCGTCAACCAGTACCGCATCGAGGGGCAGAAGACCGCGTCCTTCGAGATCGTCGACGTGCTCGGCGACGCCCCGGACATCCACTGCCTCCCGGTGGGCAACGCCGGCAACATCACCGCCTACTGGCAGGGCTACCGCGAGTACGCCGACGACGGCCCCGCCACGCGCACCCCGCGCATGTGGGGCTTCCAGGCCGCCGGCGCCGCCCCGATCGTCACCGGCCAGGTGGTGGAGAACCCGAGCACGATCGCCACCGCCATCCGCATCGGCAACCCCGCGTCGTGGACGAAGGCGCTGGCCGCCCGGGACGAGTCCGGCGGGCGCATCGACGCCGTCACCGACCGGGCGATCCTGTCGGCCTACCGGCTGCTGGCCCGCAGCGAGGCCGTCTTCGTCGAGCCGGCGTCGGCGGCGTCGGTCGCGGGCCTCCTCCAGGTGGCCGACGCCGGGGAGCTCGAACCCGGTCAGCGGATCGTCTGCACCGTCACCGGGAACGGCCTCAAGGACCCGGAGTGGGCGATCTCCGGCGCGCCGGCGCCGCTGACCGTGCCCGTCGACGCCGCGGCCGCCGCGGCGCAGCTCGGGCTGTGACACCGCCCCCGGCCGACCGGGTGCGCATCCAGGTGCCTGCGACCAGCGCGAACCTGGGCCCGGCCTTCGACTGCGCCGGGCTGGCGCTCGCGTGCCACGACGTCCTCGAGTTCTCGCTGCTCGAGCGCGGGACGACGAAGATCGTCGTCCGCGGCGAGGGAGCCGGGACGCTGGCCGCTGACGAGTCGCACCTCGTCGCGCGGGCCTTCCGCGCCGGTTGCGCCGAGCTCGGCTGGGACGCCCCGGGGCTGCGGATCGAGGCCGACAACGGCATCCCCCAGGGGCGGGGCATGGGTTCCTCGGCGGCGGCGGTCGTCGCCGGGCTCCTCGCCGCCTGGTCGTTGTGCCCCGACGTCGACGCGGTCGACGGCGACGCGGTGCTGCGGCTGGCCGACGTGCTCGAGGGGCACCCCGACAACGTGGCCCCCTGCCTGCTCGGGGGCGCCACCCTCTCCTGGTCGACGGCCGGCGGGGCCCGCGCCGACCGGCTGGACGTCTCCGACGAGGTGCTCCCCGTCGTCCTCGTGCCCGAGAGCGTGCTGCCGACCCACGTGGCCCGCACGCTGCTGCCGGCTTCGGTACCGCACGCCGACGCCGCGTACAACGCCGGGCGCGCGGCGCTGCTGGTGCACGCGCTCACCCGCGAGCCGGGTCTGCTGCTGGACGCCACCGAGGACCTCCTGCACCAGCGGCAGCGGGGAGCGGCGATGCCGGACTCCCTGGCGCTGATCGACCGGCTGCGTGGCGAGGGCCATGCCGCGGTGGTCTCCGGTGCCGGCCCCAGCGTCCTGGTGCTGACCCGGCGGTGCCCCGACGACCCGGCGGACGACCCGGCCGGCGCGCGGCGCGTGCGGGAGGTGGCCGCTCTGGTGCCCCAGGGCTGGCGGGTGCTCCCGCTCGCCGTGGACCACGGCGGCGCCCGGGTGTTCCCCGGTGGGGTCGAGGTATCGTCTCGGTAACGGGGAACACGCCGAGATCATCCGGTGTTGTCCTGCCCGTGAGCTGCGACTAGGCTCACGGCGTAGCCGCCCACTCGGGCGAGCCTCGCGCGGGGCCGAAGCAGATGTCCGAACCTCTTCGCCGCTGATCCGCCTCGCACCTCTCGACCTGTCTCCTGACGCGCACCCGCCCCCCGGGCCGGTCCGCCGGGGACCGGGCACCCCCTGCGCTGAGACGCGCAGGTCACCGCAGGGAAGGACCTGTACGTGAGCGAAACCACCGACCTCGGCACGACCGGCGCGCCCGATGCCGCCGCCTCCGCCGAGGGCACTGCCGCTTCTGGGACGGCGGGTCGCCCCCGTCGCCGCGGCAACGGGCTGTCGGGCATGCTCCTGCCCGAGCTGCAGCGCCTGGCCGGCGAGCTGGGCATCCCCGGCACCGGCCGGATGCGCAAGAGCGACCTGGTCGCCGCCATCTCCGCCCGCCAGGTGGGCGCCGGCTCCGAGGGCGGCGCGCCTGCGCCGCAGTCGGAGAGCGGCTCTACCGGCGGCGCCGACGCCCCGGGCGGCGTCGCCGCATCGGCCGCCCCCCTCGAGGCCCCGGTCAGCGGGGGCGCCAACGGTGGCCCCCTGACCGCGGAGGCCCCGGTCCGCACGCGCCGTGCGGCCAGCCGCCCCGCCGGTTCGCCCGGCGCCCCCGCCGAGGGCTCCGCACCCCCGGCGTCGGCTCCGGCGGAGTCCCGCACCGAGGCCACCACCGAGGCGCCCGCGGACGCCCCCGCGGCGGAGTCGGCACCGGCCGAGCCGCGCGAGCAGGAGCGGCGCGACGGCGACCGTCCGCAGCGCACCCGCGGCCGCAACCGCGGTGAGCGGGACGGCGACCGCGACGGCGGCCGGGAGGGCACCGACCGCGCCGAGCGCGGCACCACCCGTGACGGCGGCGAGCGCACCGGCAACCGCGACGGCGGCCGGGAGAGCAACGAGCGCGCCGAGCGCGGCACCAACCGTGACGGCGGCGACCGCGCGGAGCGGGGCAACCGGGACGGCGGCGCCCGCGACGGTGCCGGCCGCGACGGCAACCGGGGCCCCGACCGGGACCGCAACGACCGGGGCGGTCGGCCGGACAACCGGAACGACAACCGCAACGACGGCGGCCGCAACGAGCGGCCCGCCGAGGACGACGACGAGGACTTCGAGGGTGGCCGCGGTCGCCGCGGTCGCCGGTACCGCGACCGCAACAAGCGCGGCGCCGGCAACCGGGACCGCTTCGAGGCGGGCGAGCCGACCGTCAGCGAGGACGACGTCCTGCTGCCCGTCGCCGGCATCCTCGACGTCCTGGACAACTACGCGTTCGTCCGGACGTCGGGCTACCTCACCGGGCCGAACGACGTGTACGTCTCGCTGTCGCAGGTGCGCCGCTACGGCCTGCGCCGCGGTGACGCCATCACCGGTGCGGTCCGCCAGCCGCGCGAGGGCGAGCGCAAGGACAAGTACAACGCGCTGGTCCGCCTCGACACGGTCAACGGGCTGGACCCGGAGCAGGCCCGCAACCGGCCGGAGTTCACCAAGCTCACCCCGCTCTACCCGCAGGACCGCCTGCGGCTGGAGACCGAGCCGCACCTGCTGACCACCCGGGTCATCGACCTGGTGATGCCGATCGGCAAGGGGCAGCGCGCGCTGATCGTCAGCCCGCCCAAGGCCGGCAAGACGATGGTGCTCCAGTCGATCGCCAACGCGATCACGACGAACAACCCCGAGTGCCACCTGATGGTCGTCCTGGTCGACGAGCGTCCGGAAGAGGTCACCGACATGCAGCGCTCGGTGAAGGGCGAGGTCATCGCCTCGACCTTCGACCGGCCGCCGGCCGACCACACCACCGTGGCCGAGCTCTCCATCGAGCGGGCCAAGCGCCTGGTCGAGATGGGCCACGACGTCGTCGTGCTGCTGGACTCGATCACCCGCCTGGGCCGCGCCTACAACCTGGCGGCCCCCGCCAGCGGGCGCATCCTCTCCGGTGGTGTCGACTCCACGGCGCTCTACCCGCCCAAGCGCTTCCTCGGCGCCGCCCGCAACATCGAGAACGGTGGCTCGCTGACGATCATCGCCTCGGCGTTGGTCGAGACCGGCTCCACGATGGACACGGTCATCTTCGAGGAGTTCAAGGGCACCGGGAACGCCGAGATCAAGCTGGACCGCCGGCTGGCGGACAAGCGGGTCTTCCCGGCGGTCGACGTCAACGCGTCGGGCACGCGCAAGGAGGAGATCCTCATGTCGCCCGACGAGCTGGCCATCGTCATCAAGCTGCGGCGGGTGCTCGCCGCGCTCGAGCCGCAGCAGGCCCTGGAACTGCTGCTCGACAAGCTGAAGAAGACGCGCAACAACGTCGAGTTCCTCATGCAGATCCAGAAGACGACGCTGGGCCCGGGCCAGGACTGACCCCGTGCGGCCGGCCCGTCCCCCGATCTGGGAGACTGGTCGGCCGAGCCCCGTCGGCGCGGCCGGAAATAGCCGTCCGGTCCCCGGCGTTCACAGCACTGAACGACACAGACTCCGCAGAAGAGGCGCAGCCATGAAGCCCGACATCCACCCGGCCTACAACGTCACCACCGTGACCTGCGGCTGCGGCAACACGTTCACCACCCGCAGCACGAGCCCGACCGGTCAGCTGACCGTCGAGACCTGCTCCGCCTGCCACCCCTTCTACACCGGCAAGCAGCGCATCCTCGACACCGGCGGCCGCGTCGCCCGCTTCGAGAAGCGGTTCGGCAAGCGCGCCGCCGGCGCCTCGACCGACGCCCAGTAGCACCCTCGACGGCGCCCGTCCCACCCTCGCGGTGGGGCGGGCGCCGTCGTCATGTCCAGCTCCGTCCGGCTGCTCCGCGGTGGTGGAGCACCCTCGTCCCGAGAGGCAGCAGTGATGAGCAGTACCGAGACGTCGGCGCCCGACCGGCTGGCCGGGCTGCTCGCCGAGCACGCGCGTCTCGAGCAGGAACTGGCCGACCCGGCGGTGCACGCCGATCAGTCCCGCGCCCGCCGGATGGGGCGTCGCTACGCCCAGCTGGCTCCGCTCGTGGAGACCGCCCGCGCGCTCGACGAGGCGCGCGACGACCTCAGCGCGGCCCGGGAGCTCGCGACGGAGGATGCGTCCTTCGCCGCGGAGGCGATCGCGCTCGAGCAGCAGATCGCCGCGCTGACCGACCGGCTGCGCGAGCAGCTGCTGCCCAAGGACCCCGACGACGACAAGGACGTCATCCTCGAGATCAAGGCGGGGGAGGGCGGCGCGGAGTCGGCGCTGTTCGCCGGCGACCTGATGCGCATGTACCTCCGCTACGCCGAGCGACGCGGGTGGTCCACCGAGGTGCTCGACGCCGTCGACGCCGAACTCGGGGGGTACAAGGACGTCGCGATCGCGGTCAAGTCCCGCACGGACGAGGGCATCTGGTCGCGGCTGAAGTTCGAAGGGGGCGTGCACCGGGTGCAGCGGGTGCCCGTGACCGAGAGCCAGGGGCGCATCCACACCTCCGCGGCCGGTGTGCTCGTGCTGCCCGAGGCGGAGGAGGTCGACGTCAGCGTCGACCCGAACGACCTGCGCATCGACGTCTTCCGCTCCTCGGGGCCGGGCGGGCAGAGCGTCAACACCACCGACTCCGCCGTCCGCATCACCCACCTGCCCAGCGGCATCGTGGTCAGCTCGCAGAACGAGAAGAGCCAGTTGCAGAACCGGGAGTCCGCGTTGCGCGTGCTGCGCGCCCGGCTGCTGGCCGCCGCCCGCGAGGAGGCCGCGGCGACGGCGAGCGACCAGCGGCGCAGCCAGGTGCGCACCGTCGATCGCAGCGAGCGGGTGCGCACCTACAACTTCCCGGAGAACCGCATCTCCGACCACCGCGTGGGCTACAAGTCGCACAACCTGGACCAGGTCCTCGACGGCGACCTCGACGGCGTGATCGACGCGCTGGTCAGCGCCCACACCGCCGAGCTGCTGGCGGCCGGCTCCTGAGCCCCCGCGCGCTGCTCGCCGCGGCGTCCCGCCGCCTCGCCGAGGCCGGCGTGGAGTCGCCGCGGGTCGACGCCGAGCTGCTGCTCGCCCACGTGCTGGGGGTGACCCGCACCCGGCTGCTGACCCTCGACGCCGTGGGCGACGCGGCCGCCGCCCGGTTCGAGGAGCTGCTCGACCAGCGCGCCGACCGGGTGCCGCTCCAGCACCTGACCGGCCGGGCACCCTTCCGGTACCTGGAGCTCGCGGTCGGGCCCGGGGTCTTCGTGCCCCGCCCCGAGACCGAGCAGCTGGTGGGCTGGGCCCTGGCGCGGCTGGCCGGCGTCCCGGAGCCCGTCGTCGTCGACCTGGGGTCCGGCTCGGGGGCGATCGCGCTCTCCCTCGCGCACGAGCACCCCGGCGCGCGGGTGACGGCGGTGGAGCGGGATCCGGGGGCGATCAGCTGGACCCGGCACAACGCCGCCGCCCGCGCCGCGGCGGGGGACACCCCCGTCGACGTCGTCGCGGGCGACATGACCGACCCGGAGCTGCTGCGCGAGCTGGACGGCGCCGTCGACCTCGTGGTCAGCAACCCGCCGTACGTGCCCGACGGCGCGCGGGTGCCCCGGGAGGTCGCCGACCACGACCCCCCGCTGGCCCTCTGGGGCGGGCCCGACGGGCTGGACGTCGTCCGCGGGCTGCTGGTCACCGCCGCCCGGCTGCTGAGACCCGGCGGCTGGCTGGGCATCGAGCACGCCGATCAGCAGGGGGAGGCCCTGCCCGCCGTCGTCCGCGCCCACGGCGGGTTCACCGACGTCCACGACCACCCCGACCTCGCCGGCCGCCCCCGCCACACCACCGCTCGCCGCTCCGGCTGAACCCTGCGGAAGACTGCACGTCCGTGGCCGACATCTACGACTGCTCCGACGCCGAGACACGCGCCGCCGGCCTGGACGCCGCCGCGGCGGCCATCGGCCGGGGTGAGCTGGTGCTGCTCCCGACCGACACCGTCTACGGCGTCGCCGCCGACGCCTTCACCCCCGCAGCGGTGACCCGGCTGCTGGCCGCCAAGAACCGGGGGCGGGCCATGCCGGTGCCGGTGCTCGTCGGCGAGGCCTCCACCCTCGCCGGGCTCGTGCTGCAGACCCCGGAGGTGGCGACGCGGCTGGCGCAGGAGTTCTGGCCCGGTGGGCTCACCCTCGTGCTCGAGCACGCGCCGTCGCTGGCCTGGGACCTCGGTGACGCCGAGGGCACGGTGGCCGTCCGGCTGCCGGACGACGAGCTGACCCGTGACCTGCTCCGCCGCACCGGGCCGCTCGCCGTCTCCAGCGCCAACCGCTCCGGCCGCCCTGCGGCGACCAGCGCGCAGGAGGCCGTGCAGCAGCTCGGCGAGCACGCCGCGGTCGTGCTCGACGGCGGCCCGCGGGACAGCTCGGCGGCGAGCACGATCGTCGACTGCACCGGCCCCGCCCCGCGGGTGCTGCGGGTCGGTGCCGTGCCGGTCGAGCGGCTGCGCGAGGTCGTCCCCGAGGTCACCGACTGAAGAAGGACCCCGTCCACCCCACCTTTCGCACGCTCAGGGCGGGCCCCGGGACGGGGCCGCTCCTCGGGTCACCTGTTCGCACCGGTCGGAGCGATACCGTGGAGCACTGACCGCCGCGCGCCCGAACCCGGGTACCGCGGGCGCCCGCACGGACGTTCTGGAGCGCGACCGAGATGAGCACGCCCTACTGGGGACCGGACTTCGGGGCCCTGGCCGCCTTCGATCCAGACATCGCCGACGTGGTCACCGGCGAGCTGGACCGGCTGCGCGGTGGGCTGCAGCTGATCGCCAGCGAGAACTTCACCAGCCCCGCCGTGCTCGCGGCGCTCGGCAGCACGCTGTCGAACAAGTACGCCGAGGGCTATCCGGGGCGGCGCTACTACGGCGGGTGCGAGGTCGTCGACCGCGCCGAGGAGATCGGTATCGCCCGCGCCAAGGAGCTGTTCGGCGCGGAGCACGCCAACCTGCAGCCGCACTCGGGCGCCAACGCCAACCTGGCCGCGTACGGCGCCTTCCTCCAGCCTGGTGACACCCTGCTCGCCATGGCGCTCCCGCACGGCGGGCACCTCACCCACGGCGCGAAGGTCTCGTTCTCGGGCAAGTGGTTCAACGCGGTGCAGTACGGCGTGGACCCGCAGACCGAGCACATCGACTACGACCAGGTGCGCGACCTGGCCCGGGCGCACCGGCCCAAGATGATCATCTGCGGCGGCTCGGCCATCCCGCGGCTGATCGACTTCCCGCTCTTCCGGGAGATCGCCGACGAGGTCGGGGCGATCCTGATGGTCGACGCCGCGCACTTCATCGGCCTGGTCGCCGGCAAGGCGATCCCCAGCCCGGTGCCCTACGCCGACGTCGTCACCTTCACCACCCACAAGGTGCTGCGCGGCCCGCGGGGCGGCGCCATCGTGTGCCGGGCCGAGCACGCCCAGGCCATCGACAAGGCCGCCTTCCCGATGATGCAGGGCGGCCCGCTCATGCACGCCGTCGCCGCCAAGGCGGTGAACTTCAAGGAGTGCCTGCAGCCCGGGTACCGGGCCTACGCCCGCCAGGTGGTCGCCAACGCCCAGGCGCTCACCGAGGGCCTGGCCGCGGAGGGGCTGCGGCCGGTGGCCGGCGGCACCGACACGCACCTGGCGCTGCTGGACCTGCAGGGGACCGGGGTGACCGGTGCCGACGCCGAGGCCCGGTGCGGCGCCGCCGGCATCGTGCTGAACAAGAACGCGATCCCGTTCGACCCGCAGCCGGCCTCGGTCGCCTCGGGCATCCGGGTCGGCAGCCCCGCCGTCACCACCCAGGGCATGACCGAGCCCGACATGAAGTCGATCGCCTCGCTGATCGGTGCCGCGATCCGGGACGCCGACGGCGGCCGCACCGCCGAGGTGGCCGCGGGCGTCCGCGAGCTGGTCGGTGCGCACCCCGCCTACCCCCACCCGACCCGACCGGCTGCCTCCCCCGAGCCGGCGCGGACCGCCTGACCCGTGCGCGAGTACGTCGTCGTCCTGCTCACCGCGGCACTGGTCACCTTCCTGGCCACGCCCGTGGTGCGGATGATGGCGATCCGGCTGCGGATGATGGCGGCCCCGCGGGAGCGGGACGTGCACGTCATCCCGACCCCGCGGGGTGGCGGCGTGGCCATGTACCTGGGCGTGGTGGCCGCCGTCCTGGTCGCCTCGCGGCTACCGGCGCTGCAGCGGACCTTCGACGACACCCAGGTCTACGCGGTCCTCGTCGCCGGCGGGCTGATCTGCGCGCTCGGGGTGCTCGACGACAAGTGGGGCCTGGACGCGCTGACGAAACTCACCGGGCAGATCGCCGCGGCCGGAGTCATGGTGCTGCTCGGTGTGCAGCTGGCCTTCCTGTTCCTGCCGTTCGCCGACATCGGCACGGTGTCGCTCGGGCCGGACGTCGGCGTGCCGCTGACCATCCTGCTGACCGTCTTCGCGGTCAACGCGCTGAACTTCATCGACGGGCTCGACGGCCTGGCGGCCGGCGTCTCGGCGATCGCGGCGCTCGCCTTCTTCGCCTACAGCTACAACCTGGGGCAGATGCGCTACGAGGAGGCGGCGAGCGCCCCGGCCCTGATCACCGCGGTGCTCGCCGGCGCCTGCCTGGGTTTCCTCCCGCACAACTTCAGCCCGGCCCGGATCTTCATGGGCGACTCGGGCTCGATGCTGGTCGGGCTCATGCTGTCGGCCGCCGCCGTGACCGCCACCGGGGGAGTGGACGCGCAGACCTTCGACTCGGCGGCCAGCCTGCTGCCGCTGACGCTGCCGGTCCTCGTGCCGATCGCGATCCTCTTCATCCCCTTCACCGACCTCGTGCTGGCCGTCGTCCGGCGCACCCGGAAGGGGCAGTCGCCGTTCTCCCCGGACAAGATGCACCTGCACCACCGGTTGCTGTCCATCGGGCACTCGCACAAGCGCGCGGTGCTGGTCATGTACTTCTGGGCCGCGCTCCTCTCCTTCGGCGCGGTCGGCCTCTCGGTCACCGGCGGGCGGGTCGAGCTGCTCGTGGCCATCGCCGTCCTGCTCGTCGTCGGGGTGGTCGTGGTGCTCAGCCCGCGGGCGCGCCGAGCAGCCCGGGAGGCCCGCGCCGCGGAGCTGGAGGCGCAGCGCCGGCGCAGCCGGGCCGACCACCCGACCGCACGTGCCTCCGTCCCCCGCGCGGTGCCGCACCGCCGAGCCGCCGGGAACGCACCACCCGCCACCGGGACCAGTTCCCCTGATCCCCGGGAGACCGTCGGATGAGCACCTCACGCACCACCCCGCCGGCCACCGGCGCCACCTGGGACGTCTCCTTCCTGCGTGTCGGCGCCCTCGTCACCGCCGCCGTCGCGGTGGTCGCCGCCGCCCTGGCCTGGCTGCTCGGGAACTGGGGCGACGCGGCAGCGGTGCTGGTCGCCGCGGTCATCGTCACGGCGTTCTTCGCCGTCTCCGGACTGGCGGTGGCCTGGGCCGGCCGGATCGGTGACACGCTCACGCTCCCGGTGGCGCTGCTCGCGTTCATGGTGAAGGCGGTGGTGCTCTTCGGCGTGCTGCGCGCCCTGCCCGAGGACGGCTGGCTCGACCAGCGGACCCTCGCCTGGGCGGTCGTGGTCGGCGCGCTCCTCTGGAGCGGCATCCAGCTGCGCTGGGTGTGGACCCGGCAGGTGTTCTACGTGCCTCCGCCGGCACCACCCGGACGGGGGACCGGCGAGCACCCGCCGAGCGTCGGCGGGGGCGGCTGATAGTGTCCGAGCCGATGGCCGACGAATCCTCCGGAGACGGAGGCGCTCGTCCACGCCCTGCGAGCCCGGCTCGTCAGCCCTCCGGGGCGGACGCTGGCTGGGCGGTCACCGGGACGATCCTCTCCGGGATGGCCGTGTGGGGTGGGGTCGGGTGGTTGCTCGACCGGTGGCTGGAGACGCGGTTCTTCCTGCCGGTGGGCATCCTTCTCGGAGTCGCGGTTGCCATCTACGTGGTTGCCGTGAAGTTCGGGGCCTTCGACCCGCTCCCCGGGTCGGAGGAGGCCAGCAGCACCCAGGGCGGGCGACGAAGCCGGCCCGGCAGGACGCAGAAGGGACGAAGGTGACCTCCAGCGCTTCCGCGCTCAGCGGCGTGCTCGCTGTGGAGAGCGATCCCGGCGGCGGCTTCACGCCCCCGGGGATCGGCGAGTTCTTCCCCGAGACCCTCTTCGGCTTCTCGTTGCTCGGCATCCAGTTCGACTTCGACCGGATCATCCTGGCGATGTGGCTGGCCACCGCGGCGATGCTGGTCTTCCTGGTGATGTCGGCCCGCAAGGCGGCGATCGTCCCCGGTCGGCTGCAGTTCATCGGTGAGTCGGGGTACTCGCTGGTGCGCGACGGCATCGCCCGCGACGTCGTCGGCCCGAAGGGGCTGCCGTTCGCGCCCTTCCTGGCCTCGCTGTTCTTCTTCATCCTCGCCAACAACCTGCTGGCGATCATCCCCGGTATCCAGATCTCGCCGATGGCGCGGTTCGCGTTCCCGCTGGTCCTGGCGCTGATCTGCTGGGCCGTCTACATCGCGGTGGGCATCAAGAACCAGGGCCTGTGGCCCTACTTCCGCGACATCATGTTCCTGCCGGGTGTGCCGAAGGCGGCCTACATCCTGGTGACGCCGCTGGAGATCCTGCAGAACTTCATCGTGCGGCCGTTCACCCTGGCGATCCGGCTCTTCGCCAACCTCTTCGCCGGCCACATGCTGCTGGTGACCTTCGCGCTGGGCGCCACCTACCTGTTCACGGTGGGCAACTTCTCGGCCGTCTTCGGCCCGCTGTCGGCCCTCATGGCGATCGTGATGACCTTCTTCGAGCTGCTGATCATCTTCCTGCAGGCCTACGTCTTCACGATGCTGATGGGCACCTACCTCAACGGTTCCGTCGAGGCCGCGCACTGACCTGAATCGGTGACCGCGCCGCGGTCGCCCCACGCACTGCACCACCCGCACGACCCCGCCAGCCGCCCGGTGGAACGCCGGGCGACGACACAGGAGGAACACCCCGCAATGATCGAGGTTCTCGCAGAGCTCGAAGGCAGCATCGGTTCGGTCGGCTACGGCATCGCCACGATCGGCCCGGGCATCGGCGTCGGTCTGGTGTGGGCCGCCTACATCCAGGCCACCGCCCGCCAGCCCGAGTCGGCCGGCCTGACCCGTACCTACGCCTTCCTCGGCTTCGCGCTCGCCGAGGCGCTGGCCCTCATCGGCTTCGTCGCCCCCCTCGTCTACGGCACCTGATCCGTACCACTGGGTACGGACACCGACTCCAGACGGGACACTGAGAGCATGAGCATCCTGGCTGCGGAGAGCCCGAATCCGCTCCTCCCGCCGCTCGGCGAGATCATCATCGGCCTGATCGCCTTCCTGATCCTGCTGTTCGTGATCGCCAAGTTCGTCGCGCCCCGCTTCGAGCAGGCCTTCCAGGCCCGCCGCGAGGCGATCGAGGGCGGCATCGAGCGCGCCGAGGCCATGCAGGCCGAGGCGAAGGCTGCGCTCGAGCAGTACCGCGCGCAGCTGGCCGAGGCACGCACCGAGGCCGCGCAGATCCGGGACCAGGCCCGCGCCGAGGGCCAGCAGATCCTTGAGGAGCTGCGGGTGCAGGCGCAGGAGGAGTCGGCGCGGATCGTGGCGCGTGGCGAGGAGCAGATCGCCGCCTCCCGCCAGCAGGTCGTGCACGAGCTGCGTGGCCAGATCGGTGCCCTCGCCGTCGAGCTCGCCGGGCGGGTCGTCGGGGAGTCCCTCGCCGACGAGGCGCGTCGGCAGGGCACCGTCGACCGCTTCCTGGACCAGCTCGACGGGATGGTCGGGTCGGGTCAGCGTGGCGGCGCGACCGCCGAGAGTGCGCGCTGATGGAGGCCTCGAGCCGCGCCGCGCTCATCGTGGCCCGGGAGCGACTGGCCGAGCTGACCCGGGACCCCTCGGGGCTCCTCGGCCGTGCGCGCGACCGGATCACCGGCCAGGCGCGGGCCACGTCCCCCGAGGAGCTGCTCACGCTGTCCGGCGAGCTGTTCTCCGTGGCGCGGCTGCTCGAGGCGCAGCCGTCGCTGCGCCGGGCGTTGTCCGACCCCGCGGGCAAGCCGGAGGAGCGGGCCGCCCTGGTGCAGCGGCTGTTCGCCGCGCGCCTGTCCCCGGTCGCGCTCGACCTGCTGGGGGTGAGCGTCCGGCAGCGCTGGTCGCGTCCCCTGGACCTGGTCGATGCCGCCCAGAACCTGGCGACCGAGGCCGCGCTGGACGCCGCCGACGTCCGTGACGAGCTGGACGACGTGGAGGACGAACTCTTCCGCTTCGGCCGGATCGTCTCCGGCGATCGCGAGCTCTCGCGCATCCTCAGCGACCGGAGCGCCTCCCCGGAGGGCAAGGGGCAGCTGCTCGATCGGTTGCTGTCCGGCCGGGTCAGCCCGGTCACCGAGCTGTTGCTCCGCAACGTCCTGACCGGCTCGCACGTCGGAACGGCCGCGGTGGCCGTCGAGCGGCTCTCCGAGGCCGCCAGCCGTCGTCGTGGTCAGTCGGTCGCCCGGGTGACGACGGCCGTGCCGCTCACCGCCGCCCAGGAGCGGCGGCTGACCGACGTGCTCGGCCGCCTCTACGGGCGGACCATCGGGCTGCAGGTGACCGTCGACCCGGCGGTGCTCGGCGGCCTCCACGTCCAGGTGGGCAACGAGGTCATCGACGGCAGCATCGCGCATCGGCTGGAAGCTGCCCGACGGCAGCTCGCCGGCTGACCGCCCACCACCACTGATCACGACCCCGCAGGGAAGAGGACTCCACGCCATGGCCGAGCTGACGATCTCCGCAGACGAGATCCGCAGTGCCATCCAGAACTACGTCACCGAGTACTCGCCGGACGTGTCCCGCGAAGAGGTCGGGATCGTCACCGAGTCCGGCGACGGCATCGCCCGGGTCGAGGGCCTGCCCTCGGTCATGACCAACGAGCTGCTCGAGTTCGAGAGCGGCGTCCGCGGGCTGGCGCTGAACCTCGACACCCGCCAGATCGGTGTCGTCGTCCTGGGTGACTTCTCCGGCATCGAGGAGGGGCAGCAGGTCCGCCGGACCGGCGAGGTCCTCTCCGTGCCCGTCGGGGACGGCTACCTCGGGCGCGTGGTCGACTCGCTCGGCAACCCGATCGACGGTGCCGGCCCGATCGCCACCACCGGCCGGCGCGCCCTGGAGCTGCAGGCGCCGACGGTGGTGCAGCGGCAGTCGGTGCACGAGCCGATGCAGACCGGCATCAAGGCCATCGACGCCATGACGCCGATCGGCCGGGGGCAGCGCCAGCTGATCATCGGCGACCGGCAGACCGGCCGGACGGCGATCGCGATCGACACGATCATCAACCAGCGCCAGGCCTGGGCGACCGGCGACCCGAAGCAGCAGGTGCGCTGCATCTACGTCGCCGTCGGCCAGAAGGGCTCGACGATCGCCTCCATCCGCGCGGCCCTCGAGGACGCCGGTGCCCTGGAGTACACGACGATCGTGGCTGCTCCCGCCTCGGAGGCTGCCGGCGTCAAGTACATCGCCCCCTACACCGGCTCGGCCATCGGTCAGCACTGGATGTACGAGGGCAAGCACGTCCTGATCGTCTTCGACGACCTGTCCCGCCAGGCCGAGGCCTACCGCGCCGTCTCCCTGCTGCTGCGCCGCCCGCCGGGCCGCGAGGCCTACCCGGGTGACGTCTTCTACCTGCACTCCCGTCTGCTGGAGCGCTGCGCCAAGCTCTCCGACGAGCTCGGCGGTGGCTCCATGACGGGTCTGCCCATCGTGGAGACCAAGGGCAACGACGTCTCGGCGTACATCCCGACCAACGTCATCTCGATCACCGACGGCCAGATCTTCCTCGAGACGGGTCTGTTCAACTCCGGTGTCCGCCCCGCCATCAACGTCGGCATCTCGGTGTCCCGCGTCGGCGGCTCGGCGCAGATCAAGGCGATGAAGTCGGTCGCCGGCCGGCTGCGCCTGGACCTCGCGCAGTACCGCGAGCTGGAGGCGTTCGCCTCGTTCTCGTCCGACCTGGATGCGTCCAGCCGCGCGACCCTGGAGCGCGGTCAGCGTCTGGTCGAGCTGCTCAAGCAGGGCCAGTACTCGCCGTACCCGGTGGAGCGCGAGGTCGTGTCGCTGTGGCTGGGCACGACCGGCAAGCTCGACCGCGTCCCGGTCGCCGACGTGCGCCGCTTCGAGTCCGAGTTCCTGGAGTTCGTCGGCCGCGGTGACAACGCCGTCTTCGAGTCGATCCGGCAGACCAAGAAGCTCGAGGACGACGCCGTCGCCAGCCTCGAGCGGGCGGTGGACACCTTCTACGGTCAGTTCACCACCTCCGAGGGGCAGTCGCTGGTCGGCAACGAGCCCGAGGCCGAGGCCATGGACGCCTCGGAGCGGGGTCAGGAGCGCGTCCAGGTCAAGCGGGGCAGCTGACCCATGGCCGCTTCCCTCCGCGCGCTGCGGCGCCGCATCCGCTCCACCCAGTCGACGAAGAAGATCTTCTCGGCCCAGGAGCTGATCGCCGGTGCCCGCATCGTGCGCGCCCAGGCCCGGGTGGAGGCGTCCAAGCCGTACGCCCGGGAGATCACGCGCGTGCTGTCGGCGCTGGCGTCCTCGGCGTCGCTGGACCACCCGCTGCTGACCGAGCGGGAGAACCCGCGCCGGGCGGCGGTCCTGGTCATCACCTCCGACCGGGGATTCGCCGGGTCCTACAACGTCAACGTGCTCCGGCGGACCGAGGAGCTGCTCGCCCTGCTGCGGCAGGAGGGCAAGGAGCCGGTGCTGTACGTCGTCGGCCGGAAGGGGGAGACCTACTACTCCTTCCGCGACCGCGCGATGGCCGGCACCTTCACCGGGTTCTCGGAGCAGCCGGGTTACGCCGACGCCCAGGAGGTCGGTCGTGTGCTGATCGACACCTTCACGGCGGGCGAGGACGACGACGAGTCCGGGAGCGGTGCCGACGGCGTCGTCGGCGTGGACGAGCTGCACATCGTCTACACCGAGTTCCGGTCGCTGCTCTCGCAGGTCCCGGTCGCCCGGCGGATGGCCCCGCTGGAGGTCGAGGAGGTCGACGAGTTCGACTACGAGCGGGAGGAGCGGGCGGCCGGCGGCACCGGCGACACCGGGATCCCGACGTCGTACGAGTTCGAGCCCTCCGCCGAGGGGCTGCTCGACGCGCTCCTGCCGAAGTACATCACCACGCGCATCTACGCGGCGATGCTGGAGGCGGCCGCCTCCGAGTCCGCCTCTCGTCGCCGGGCCATGAAGTCGGCCTCGGACAACGCCGAGGAGTTGGCGAAGAACCTGTCCCGGCAGGCCAACCAGGCGCGCCAGGCGGAGATCACGCAGGAGATCAGCGAGATCGTCGGTGGCGCCGACGCACTGGTCTCCTCCAGCGCCAACGACTGACCCCACCGAACAGCAGACACCCGAGCCCCAGGGCAGGAGAGCAGTACAGATGACCGTCACCGAGGACCGTCCGACCACCTCGCAGACCACCGGCACCGGCCGGGTCGTGCGGGTCACCGGGCCGGTCGTCGACGTCGAGTTCCCGCGCGACGCGATGCCCGACCTGTTCAACGCCCTGAAGGTCGACGTCACGCTGGCCGACCTCGGCAAGACCCTGACCCTCGAGGTCGCCCAGCACCTGGGCGAGAACGTCGTGCGCACCATCTCGATGGCGCCGACCGACGGGCTCGTCCGTGGCGCCGAGGTCGCCGACACCGGGAACCCGATCATGGTCCCGGTCGGCGACGTGACGAAGGGCCACGTCTTCAACGCCCTGGGCGAGTGCCTCGACACCCCCGGCTACGCCGAGGACGCCACGCACTGGTCGATCCACCGGAGCGCGCCGCGGTTCGACCAGCTCGAGGGCCGCACCGAGATGCTGGAGACCGGCATCAAGGTCATCGACCTGCTCACGCCGTACGTGGCCGGCGGGAAGATCGGCCTGTTCGGCGGCGCCGGGGTCGGCAAGACCGTCCTCATCCAGGAGATGATCCGCCGGGTCGCCCAGGAGTTCGGTGGTGTGTCGGTGTTCGCCGGTGTCGGCGAGCGCACCCGCGAGGGCAACGACCTCATCACCGAGATGACCGAGTCCGGCGTCATCGAGTCCACGGCTCTGGTGTTCGGGCAGATGGACGAGCCGCCGGGCACGCGGCTGCGCGTCGCGCTCTCCGCGCTGACGATGGCGGAGTACTTCCGCGACGAGATGAACCAGGACGTGCTGCTGTTCATCGACAACATCTTCCGGTTCACCCAGGCCGGGTCCGAGGTCTCGACCCTGCTGGGCCGCATGCCCTCGGCCGTGGGCTACCAGCCGACCCTCGCCGACGAGATGGGTCAGCTGCAGGAGCGGATCACCTCGACCCGCGGCCGGTCGATCACCTCGATGCAGGCGATCTACGTGCCCGCCGACGACATCACCGACCCGGCGCCGCACACCACGTTCGCCCACCTCGACGCGACGACCGTGCTCTCGCGGCCGATCTCGGAGAAGGGCATCTACCCGGCCGTGGACCCGCTGGACTCCACCAGCCGGATCCTCGACCCGCAGTACGTGGGCCAGGAGCACTACGACATCGCCCAGACCGTGAAGCAGGTGCTGCAGCGTTACCAGGAGCTGCAGGACATCATCGCGATCCTCGGCATCGACGAGCTCTCCGAGGAGGACAAGGTCACGGTCCAGCGGGCCCGGCGCGTCGAGCGCTTCCTCTCGCAGAACATGTTCGTGGCCGAGGCCTTCACCGGTCAGCCGGGGTCCTTCGTGCCGCTGGCGGAGACGCTCCAGGCGTTCAAGGCGATCACCGAGGGCGAGTACGACAACGTCCCGGAGCAGGCCTTCTTCATGTGCGGTGGGCTCGAGGACCTCGAGAAGAACGCCGCGAAGCTCCGGAAGTAGCAGGACCCCGTCCTCCTCGCCCCTCGCACGCTCGGGGTGAGCCTCCGGACGGGGCAGTTCCAGGACGGTCCGTCGGCCGGGTCTCCCTCCGGGGAGGCCCGGCCGTCGTCGTCCCACCGCCGGGATCGCCCGATCGGGTGGTTCCGCGCCACGGGGTCTGCGGAACGGGGGCGCGCCTGCCGACCATGCCCGCAGGCGCGCCCGGGTGACGGGCGCCGGCACGAGGGGCGACGTGGAACGGGACAGCGCGGTACTGCCGTCCGGGAGCCGGAGCGCTCCCGACTGGACCTGGCCGCCGTGCGCGCCGGTGGATGCGCGGATCGCCGACTTCGACACCGAGTGCTGGGCGACGGCCACCTGCGTCCGGCACCCGTGGGTACGCGTCGGCCGCTGGACGCTGCTCTACCGTCGCGCGGCCTGACGACGGCCCGTGGCCCGGGCGGGCCCTGGGCGGGGGCCGCGCGCGACACGCCGGTACAGTGGCCGCATCGTCCGCCGGTCCGCCCGGGCCGGCGGAGCACGAACCGCAGCGCACCTCTTCGCCGGTGGAGAGGTGGACCCCGAGGAGTGTCGTGGCGACCCTGCAGGTCGAGTTGGTGGCCGTCGAGCGCAAGATCTGGTCGGGTGAGGCCACGCGCGTCATCGCCCGTACCACCGAGGGCGAGCTCGGTGTCCTGCCCGGCCATGCGCCGCTGCTCGGCCAGCTGGCGGACGGCGGCGTCGTGACGATCCGCACCGAGTCCGGCGAGGACATGGTCGTCGCCGCGCACGGAGGATTCCTCTCCGTCACCGAGCGCGGTGTCTCCATCCTGGCCGAGACCGCCGAGATCTCCTCGGAGATCGACGTGGAGCGCGCCCGCGAGGCGCTGCGCCGGGCCGAGGGCGACGGGGACTCCCCGGCCGCGCGCCGCGCGCAGTCGCGGTTGAGGGCGGCCGGCGCGAGCGACTGACCCGGCCGGCGAGCGCGCGGGATGACCACCGCCCTGTGGGTGCTGATCGGCGTCCTGCTGCTGCTCGTCGTCGTGGTCTTCCTGCTGCGCCGCCGCTTCCTGCTCTCGGGGCTCGGCGCGGTGACCATGTGGCTGCGCCCCGAGGGCACGCCGCGCTGGTCGGTGGGCGTCGCCTGGTACGGCGGCGACGCCCTGCTCTGGTACCGGGCCCTCTCGCTGTCCGTCCGTCCGCAGCAGCGGCTCACACGGGTCGGGTTCCGCGTGCTCGCCCAGCGACCGGCGGGACGGGAGGATCTTGCGCTGCCCGCCGACGTCCACGTCCTGTCGTGCAGCACCGCGCAGGGCCGCCGGGAGCTGGCCATGGACCGGTCCACGGTGACCGGCTTCCTGTCCTGGGTGGAGTCGGCGCCCCCCGGCAGCTGAGCGGCCGGCTCAGTCCTCCCGGGAGGCAGCGCGGCGCTGGGCGTGCACGCCGCTGTGCGCCCCCGGCTCCCACAGGATGTCGCCGTCGGGGTTGGCCACCCGGCCGAGGATGAAGACGAGGTCCGACAGGCGGTTCAGGTAGCGCGCGGTCTCGGCGTTGGTGCGCTCGGCGTCGCTCTCCAGGAGTGCCCAGACGCTGCGCTCGGCCCGGCGCACGACCACCCGCAGCTGGTGGAGCAGGGCGGCCAGCGGGGTGCCGCCGGGCAGGATGAAGCTGTCCAGCTTGGGCAGCGTCTCGTTGTAGGTGTCGCACGCCGCCTCGAGCCGCTCGGTGTAGGCGGCCGTCACCCGCAGCGGCGGGTACTGCGGCTCGGGCACGATCGGCGTGCACAGGTCCGCGCCCACGTCGAACAGGTCGTTCTGGATGCTGCGGAGGAGCCCGGCGAGCTCCGGTTCCGGGTTGCCGAGGGCCAGCGCCACGCCGATCGCGCTGTTGGCCTCGTCGACGTCGGCGTAGGCGACCAGCCGGGGATCGGTCTTGGCCACCCGGCTCATGTCGCCCAGGTGGGTCTGACCGGCGTCGCCGGTCTTGGTGTAGATGCGGGTGAGCCGGATGGTCATGCCCGCAGCCTAGGCCGCGGCCCCCGCCGCACCGCGCCGGTGCGGCGGCCGCGGGCCGTAGGGTGGGCCGGTGGAGTGCTTCGAGGTGACCGGGGGAGCGAGGCTCGCGGGCCGGGTGCGGGTCACCGGTGCCAAGAACAGCGCGTTGAAGCTCATGGCGGCCGCGCTGCTGGCCGCCGGGCGCTCGACCATCGACGAGGTGCCCGACATCCTCGACGTGGCCATCATGAGCGAGGTGCTGCGCCGGCTGGGCTGCGCGGTCTCCTACGAGCGCACGCCCGGCAGCGGTGGCGGTGGCCGGCTGACCATCGACGTCCCGGACGAGCCCTCGACCGAGACCGACTACGACCTGGTGCGCC
Source organism: Blastococcus sp. SYSU DS1024 (assembly GCF_054050795.1). NCBI lineage: Bacteria > Bacillati > Actinomycetota > Actinomycetes > Geodermatophilales > Geodermatophilaceae > Blastococcus > Blastococcus sp. SYSU DS1024. The sequence goes on along the minus strand of NZ_JBJHAA010000004.1, from coordinate 151,345 downwards.
GCATGCGCGCCTCGATCAGCGTCCTGGGCCCGCTCGTCGCCCGCCGCGGGAGCGCGCGGGTGGCGCTGCCGGGTGGTGACGCCATCGGTTCCCGCGGGCTGGACATGCACATCTCCGGCCTGGAGCGTCTCGGCGCCACCATCGTGAGCGAGCACGGCTTCCTGGTGGCGACCGCGCCCCGGCTGACGGGGACGTCGATCTGGCTGGACTTCCCGTCGGTCGGCGCCACGGAGAACCTGGTGATGGCGGCGGTCCTCGCGCGGGGCACGACCGTCGTCGACAACGCCGCGCGCGAGCCCGAGATCGTGGACCTCTGCCGGATGCTCTGCGAGATGGGCGCGCGCATCGACGGCGCCGGCACCTCCACCATCACCGTCGAGGGCGTCGACTCGCTGCACCCCGTCGAGTACACGACCGTGCCCGACCGCATCGTGACCGGCACCTGGGCCATCGGGGCGGTGATGACGCGCGGCGACGTCGTCATCGAGCGCGGGGTCGCCGAGCACCTCACCGTCGCCCTGGACAAGCTGACCGACGCCGGCGCCACCGTCGAGGCGCTGCCCGGTGCGATCCGCGTCGCCATGGCCGACCGGCCCCGGTGCGTCGACGTCGTCACCCTGCCCTTCCCCGGGTTCCCCACCGACCTGCAGCCGATGGCGGTGGCGCTGGCCGCCGTCTCCACCGGTACGGCCCTGATCACGGAGAACGTGTTCGAGGGCCGCTTCATGTTCGTCAACGAGCTGGTGCGGCTGGGCGCCGACGTCCGCATCGACGGGCACCACGCCGTCGTCCGCGGCCGCGAGCGGTTCTCCAGCGCGCCCGTGCTGGCCACCGACATCCGCGCCGGCGCGGGGCTGGTGCTCGCGGGCCTGTGCTCCGACGGCATCACCGAGGTGCAGGACGTGCACCACGTCGACCGCGGCTACCCCGACTTCGTCGACCAGCTGTGCGGCCTCGGCGCCGTGGTGCGGCGCACGGAGCGACCGAACTAGGGGGAGGGCTCAGGCGTCGCCGAACGAGGCGGCCAGCGCCCGGGCGCGCTCGGCGTCCTCCGGGAACACCAGCACCTCCGCGCGGTGGGCCGCCGGGCAGCGCACGGTGGACCGGATGCCGGCGTCGGAGAGCAGCGCCCGCAGCGCCAGGGCCGACTCGCGGCGGGTCAGCGTGGCCACGCGGGTGAGGAGCCCGTCGTCGGGTGCCCCGGCGCGCCGTCCCCCGGCCGGATCGCCGCCGAAGGCCCACCGGGTGAACAGCGCCAGCGCCACCACCACGGCGACCGCGATCACCGGGCCCAGCTCGAGGGGCAGGCTCCCCACGTCCAGCCTCCTGTCGACCCGAACGAGTGTGCCACCGCACACCTTGGCGCACGGGGCTGCTACTCGCGGGTAACAGCCCTACACTCCGCTGGCATGCCGTTCCCTTCGCAGCCGTTGGAGCGCGACCGCCCCTGGGTCATGCGCACCTACGCCGGCCACTCCTCGCCGGCCGAGTCCAACGCCCTCTACCGCCGCAACCTGGCGAAGGGCCAGACCGGTCTCTCGGTCGCCTTCGACCTGCCGACGCAGACCGGCTACGACCCCGACGACGAGCTCGCCCGCGGGGAGGTCGGGAAGGTCGGCGTGCCGGTCACGCACATCGGTGACATGCGCGCGCTCTTCGACGGCATCCCGCTCGACGAGATGAACACGTCGATGACGATCAACGCCACCGCCATGTGGCTGCTCGCGCTCTACCAGGCGGTCGCGGAGGAGCACGGGCACGACGTCAGCAAGCTCGCCGGCACGACGCAGAACGACATCATCAAGGAGTACCTCTCGCGGGGGACCTACGTCTTCCCGCCGGCGCCGTCGATGCGGTTGATCACCGACATGGTCGCCTACACGGTGACGACGATGCCGAAGTGGAACCCGATCAACATCTGCAGCTACCACCTGCAGGAGGCCGGGGCCACGCCGGTGCAGGAGATCGCCTACGCGATGAGCACCGCGATCGCCGTCCTGGACTCGGTGCGCGACTCCGGCCAGGTGCCGCAGGAGCGCTTCGGCGAGGTCGTCGCCCGCATCTCCTTCTTCGTCAACGCGGGCGTCCGCTTCGTCGAGGAGATGTGCAAGATGCGGGCCTTCACCCAGCTCTGGGACGAGCTGACGAAGGAGCGCTACGGCGTCGAGGACCCCAAGCACCGGCGCTTCCGGTACGGGGTGCAGGTCAACTCCCTCGGCCTGACCGAGGCGCAGCCGGAGAACAACGTCCAGCGCATCGTGCTGGAGATGCTGGCCGTCACCCTGTCCAAGGACGCCCGCGCCCGCGCCGTGCAGCTGCCGGCGTGGAACGAGGCGCTCGGCCTGCCCCGGCCGTGGGACCAGCAGTGGTCGCTGCGCCTGCAGCAGGTGCTCGCCTACGAGACCGACCTGCTCGAGTACGACGACCTGTTCACCGGCTCGGTCGTCGTGGAGAAGAAGGTCGCCGAGCTCGTCGAGGGCGCCCGGGCCGAGATCGCCCGGGTGCAGGAGATGGGCGGGGCCGTGGCCGCCGTCGAGTCCGGCTACATGAAGGGCGAGCTGGTGGCCTCGCTGGCCGAGCGCCGGCGCCGGATGGAGAGCGGCGAGGACGTCGTCGTCGGCGTCAACAAGTTCGACACCACCGAGCCCAACCCGCTCACCGCCGACCTCGACACCGCGATCATGGTGGTCGACCCGGCCGTCGAGGCCGCCGCCTGCGAGGCGGTGCGGAAGTGGCGGGCCGACCGCGACCCGGAGCCGGTGCGCAAGGCCCTCGACGCGCTCCGCGCGGCGGCATCCTCCGACGTCAACCTCATGCCCGCCACCCTCGACTGCGCCCGCGCCGGCGTGACGACGGGGGAGTGGTCCGGGGTGCTGCGCGAGGTGTTCGGCGAGTACCGGGCCCCCACCGGCGTCGCCGCCGCCACCGGTGGCGGAGAGGCCGACGAGACCCTCACCGAGGTGCGCGAGCGGGTGCGGGCCACCGGCGAGGAGCTGGGCGGGCGGCTGCGGTTCCTGGTCGGCAAGCCCGGGCTCGACGGCCACTCCAACGGCGCCGAGCAGATCGCCGTGCGCGCCCGCGACGCCGGGTTCGAGGTGATCTACCAGGGCATCCGGCTGACGCCGGCCCAGATCGTGAGCGCCGCCGTGGAGGAGGACGTGCACGTGGTCGGCCTGTCGGTGCTCTCGGGCTCCCACCTGCAGGTGGTCCCGGCGGTCCTGCAGGGGCTCCGGGACGCCGGGCTGGACGACGTCCCGGTCGTGGTCGGCGGGATCATCCCCGACAGCGATGCCCGGCGGCTGCGCGAGCAGGGCGTCGCCCGCGTCTTCACGCCGAAGGACTTCGGCCTGAACGACATCATGGGGCAGGTGGTCGACGTGGTCCGCGAGGCGAACGGTCTCCCGGACCTGGTGCCCGCGCCGGCCTGACCACCGGGCCGAAGCGGACGTCGACGCCGGGGGAGAAGAGCACGCTGTCGGGTGGGCCCGGGACATCGCCCAGGCCCGCCACGGGCAGCAGCGAGTCGTCGAGGTCGACGAGCTCCGCCCGGTGCAGCGGCCACTCCGGGTGCTCGTTGCGCCAGTAGGCCGGGCCACCTCGTCCGGCCCGGTGCAGCCCCCACCGGGCGGTCAGGAAGTGCGCGAGCGGGTCCGGCCGGGCCAGCCGGCCGCCCACCTGGAGGGTGACCCGGCTGTGCGCACCGGGAGGGCCGGGCCAGCGCCGGCGGCAGCTGTAGGTCAGGCGGTCGCCGGCGCGCTCGACCCGCATCCGCGACCACGCGTAGGGCAGCCGCGCGGCCCAGCGGGCGGCGAGCACGGGGAGCAGGCGCTCGGCGTCCAGCGATCGGAAGACGACGCCCCGGCGGCCCTGCTCGTCGACCGAGTAGAGCCGGACGTTGGTCTCGGCGAACGAGCCGAGGTAGGGGATGCCCGGCGTCCCGAACAGACCGATCCGCTGCATGCGGAACGGGATCAGCCCGACGTAGGTGGCGCCGTCGAGCACGTCGGGGCGGGTGCCGGCCGGCAGCAGGGGAGCCACGCGCGCCGGGTCCACCGCCCAGTGCAGGAACGCGACGTCGCGCCAGCGCTGGGTGAACACCGTGCGGCCCGCCGGCCGCGGGGCGGTCGGGCTGAGCGGTTCCGTGTCGGCCACCGGCCCAGTTTCCCCGTTCGGAGCGCGATCGTCGTTGCCGACCGCGGCCGGGCATGGTGAGGTCGGGCATGGCCGACGGTGCACCCCGGGTCGAGCGCGACGGCGACGTCGTCCGCATCACGATGACGCGCGCGTCCAAGCGCAACGCGCTCTCCCGCGAGCACCTGGCGCAACTGCTCGCCGCCGTCACCGAGGCGGGGGAGAGCGACGCCGCGGGCATCGTGCTCGGCGCCGAGGGCCCGGTGTTCAGCGCCGGCCACGACTTCGCCGACGTCGCCGGCGCCTCGCTGCCCGAGGTGCGCAGCCTGCTGCGGCTGTGCACCGAGCTGATGCAGACCGTCCAGGACGTGCCGCAGGTCGTCGTGGCGCGGGTGCACGCCCTGGCCACGGCCGCCGGCTGCCAGCTCGTGGCCTCGTGCGACCTGGCGGTGGCCGCCGAGTCCGCGGGCTTCGCCGCCCCCGGCGGCAAGGGCGGCTGGTTCTGCCACACCCCGATGGTCGCCATCGCCCGGAACGTCGGCCGCAAGCGGGCCATGGAGCTGGCGCTCACCGGTGACGCCATCGACGCGGCGACGGCGCTGGACTGGGGGCTGGTCAACCGGGTCGTGCCCGACGCCGAGCTCGACGCCGCCGTCGACGAGCTGATGGACCGGGCCACCCGGGGCTCGCGGGCGAGCAAGGGGTGGGGCAAGCAGACGATGTACGCCCAGCTCGACCGGCCGGAGCGGGATGCGTACACGACCGCGATCGAGGTCATGGCCGCGGCCAGCCAGCTGCCCGGCGCGCGCGAGGGCATGGCCGCGTTCCTGGAGAAGCGGCGTCCGGCCTGGCCGGACTGACGGAAGATGCACCCGGGCGGGGTGAACCCGGCCACAGCCGGAATGCCCGGCGGCGCCGGAGGACTGATCCACCCGTGCAGAACATCTGGGGGCTGACGCGACGGCGCACCGTCGACTTCGGCCGCGTGACGGTGGACCGCTGTCGGGGCTGACGTCCCCGCCCGGTCATCCTCCACCCAGAACGGAAACACCCCCGTGCTCGCTCGTCTCCGCCGCGTGCCCTTCGCGGCGCAGGTGCTCCTCGGCCTCGTCGTGGGCGTGGCCCTCGGCTTCGTCGCCCGTGAGATGGGCGCCGTCGCCGACGGCTCGCCCAACTGGCTCACCAGCACCCTCCAGACCATCGGCAGCACCTTCGTCACGCTGCTGAAGACCCTCGTCCCGCCGTTGATCGTCACCGCGGTGATCGTCAGCATCGCCAACCTCAAGCAGGTCTCGAACGCCGCGCGACTGGCCGGGCAGACCCTGCTCTGGTTCGCCATCACCGCGCTGATCGCCGTCGGCATCGGCATCGCACTCGGGCTGCTCACCGAGCCCGGCCGCAACAGCTCGGTCGACGCCGCGGCCCAGGCCGACCCCACGCGGACCGGCTCCTGGTTCGACTTCCTGAACGGCATCGTGCCCGGCAACATCCTCGGCCTGCAGGCGTCGGCCGAGGGGGCGCTGTCGTTCAACGTCCTCCAGCTGATCGTCATCGCCGCGGCGATCGGCATCGCGGTGCTCAAGGTCGGCGAGGCCGCCGAGCCGTTCCTGGGCTTCGTGCGCTCCGCGCTGGCGATCGTGCAGAAGGTGCTGTGGTGGGTCATCCTGCTCGCGCCGCTGGGGACCGTCGGCCTGATCGGCAACGCCGTCGCCAGCTACGGCTGGGAGTCCCTGGGCTCGCTCGGGGTCTTCGCCGGCGCCGTCTACGCGGGGCTGGCGCTGGTGCTGTTCGTCGTCTACCCGGTGCTCCTGCGCGCCCACGGCCTCTCGCCGCTGCGGTGGTTCGCCGGCGCCTGGCCGGCCATCCAGCTGGCCTTCGTCTCGCGCTCGTCGATCGGCACGCTGCCGGTGACCGAGCGGGTGACCGAGCAGAACCTGGGTGTCCCGCGGTCCTACGCCTCGTTCGCCGTCCCGCTGGGCGCGACGACGAAGATGGACGGCTGCGCGGCGATCTACCCGGCGCTGGCGGCGATCTTCGTCGCCCAGTTCTTCGGGGTGGACCTGGGCCTCACGGACTACCTGCTCATCGTCCTGGTGTCCGTCATCGGGTCCGCCGCCACCGCGGGGGTCACCGGCGCGGTCGTCATGCTGACCCTCACGCTGTCCACCCTCGGCCTGCCGCTGGCCGGCGTGGGTCTGCTGCTGGCCGTCGACCCGATCCTGGACATGGGGCGCACCGCGGTGAACGTCGCCGGTCAGGCGCTGGTACCCACCATCGTGGCCAAGCGCGAGGGCATCCTCGACCTCGAGCGCTACCGCTCGACGAGGACGATCGACCCGCTGGCCCCGGTCGAGGAGCGCGGCGGCGTGGACGCCGACCTGCGCGAGCCGGCCACCGCCTGAAGAAGCACCCCCTGGCCCGTCACTCGCACGGGCGTGCACGGAGCCGGGCCCGGACCTCTCCGGAGGTCCGGGCCCGTCGTCATGCCTGGCCCAGGTCCGCGCAGCCGGTCTCGTGCGGCAGCAGCGGCCGCAGCACCAGCGACCACCGCGCACCGTCGGGGGTGACCCAGGGGGTGGCCGCGTTCGCCTCCGCCGCGGCATCGAGCACCGCGCGCGCCTCCTCACCGGTGGCCGTCACGCAGGTGACCCCGGGGCCGACCGGGTCGCCCGGGAGCTCCGGGCCGGGCCACGGCTGCTCCGGCTGGGCGGGCTCCACCTCGGTGTGCGGGGTCGCCAGGGCGGCGACGGCCTCGGGCTGGTACGGCTCGGGGCCGCTCACCCGGTCCGCGCCCAGGGTCGCGACCGGGTCGCGGAGCGCATCGGCCAGTTCGGACAGCCGGGCCCGGGCAGCCGCCTGCTCCTCGGTGAGCCCCGTGTCGAACTCGCCGCGCGGATCCGACCCCACGCCCAGGGCGTAGACCTCGCGGGTGACCGTCTCCCCCTCGGTGCGGAGGGTGAAGCGCGTGCTGGTCATGTCGGCGACCGGCGGCTCGCCGAGGTCGCCGGTCTCGGTCACCCCGGCGGCCACCGCCCGCTCGACGAGGTCGCGCACCCCGCCGTCACCGAGCCGGTACAGCTGCAGGTTGGGCAGCGCCGGCGCCGGCCAGATGGCGATGACCGGTCCGTCGGTGATCAGCCGGCCGTCGGCGTACAGGGTCACGGACGGCACCCGGCCGGCGAGCAGGGCCGGCGTGGTGAAGCCACCGACCTCCTCCACCTGGAGCACGACGGTCGCGTCCTCCTCCGCGGGCGACGGGTCCTCGGCGGAGGCGCCGCCGCCGGCCGAGTCGGCGCAGGCGCCGAGCAGCAGGGCCAGGACCAGCAGGGTGGTGACAGCCAGGGGACGGGTGCTCATACCGGGAGGACGGGTCGGGGTGCTCGGGAGGTTCCCCGCAGGTCCGTCCCCGGTCAGGCCGGCAACCGGTCGAGCACGTCCCGCGCCGGCCGCGGCCGGCCGAACAGGTACCCCTGCCCGTAGCGGACGCCGCGGGCGACGAGGACGTCGCGCTCGGCGGCGTGCTCGACGCCCTCGGCCACCAGCCGCGCCCCCGTCTCCCGGGCGAACGTCACCATGGCCGAGGTCATGGCCTGGCGCGCGGGGTCGGTGTGCAGCCCCATGACCAGCCCGATGTCGAGCTTGATGACGTCGGGGTTCAGCCGCAGGATGTGCCGGAGGCTCGAGTAGCCGGCGCCGGCGTCGTCCACGCTGATGGCGACACCCGTGCGGCGCAGCCGCGTCGTGACCGAGACGACCGCCTCGTAGTCGTCGAGCGGGCTGTGCTCGGTGATCTCCACGGCCAGCGGGCAGCCGGCGTGGCCCAGCAGCAGGTCGACCACGGTCGGGCACAGCAGGGCGTCCGGCGAGAGGTTCACCGCGAGGGTCAGCCCGCCGGGCAGCTGACCGGCCTCGGTCAGCGCGGCGCTCACCGCCACCTCCTCCAGCTCGACGCCGACCCCCACCGCGGCGGCCTCGTCGAACAACGCCGCCGGTCCGTCCCCGCCCCACCCGGGGAAGCGGGCGAGGGCCTCGTGCCCGGCGATCGCGCCGGTCACCATGTCGACCACCGGCTGGAGGTGGATCTCGACGGCGCCCCGCGCCAGGAAGGCGCGCACCCGGGCACGGCGCGCGGCGAGATCGAGGTCGGCCGCTGCGCCGGCGTGCCGGAAGTGGTCGCTGATCAGGTCGGCCAGCAGCTCGACCGTGCGCACCGACTCGCCGTCCAGCTGCGCGCCCGGGTCGCGGCTCACGCAGCAGAGCATCCCGATGGGCCGGGAGTCGCGCCCCCGCACCGGGGCGCCGACGTAGGAGCCGATGTGCAGGTCGCCGGTGACCGGCAGATCGCGCGTCCGGGGATCGCGCGCCGCGCCGGTGACCAGGGGAGGGAGCTGGCCGCTGAGCACCCGCACGCAGTACGAGCCCTCCAGCGGAGCCGTCATCCCCTCCTGGACGTTCATGGCCTCCAGGTCACCCGTGGCGGAGGTGATCAGCTGGCTGCCCTCGGTGAAGAGCGAGACCCAGGCGACGTCCATGCCCAACCGGGTGCGGGCGGCGTCGAGGAGCCAGTGCACCCAGTCGCCATCGAGGCGCTCTCCGTCCCGGGTACCGATCGCTCCCGCTGCGCCCACCCACCCATTCTGGGTCCCGGTGGCGGAGGTCACCACGCTTACGTCCCGGATTCTTTCCGGAACTGGGCGCCGGCGCGGCGACCGGTCGAGGGGCGGTAGCGTCGACGCCCGTGCGCCTGGTCATCGCCCGCTGCTCCGTCGACTACATCGGTCGGCTCACCGCCCACCTGCCCATGGCGACCCGCCTGCTGCTGGTCAAGGCGGACGGCTCGGTGTCGGTGCACGCCGACGACCGCGCCTACAAGCCGCTGAACTGGATGAGCCCGCCGTGCCGGCTGGACGAGGCGCTCACCGACGGCGCGGGCACCTGGACGGTGACGAACAAGGCCGGCGAGCAGCTGGTCATCAGCATCGAGGAGGTCCTGCACGACCACGCCGAGGACCTCGGCGTCGACCCCGGGCTGCAGAAGGACGGCGTGGAGGCGGAGCTGCAGCGACTGCTGGCCCTGCACGTGGAGACGTTCGGCCAGGGGTGGTCGCTGGTGCGGCGCGAGTACCCGACGGCGATCGGCCCGGTGGACCTGCTCTGCCGGGACGCCGCCGGTGGGGTGGTCGCGGTGGAGATCAAGCGCCGCGGCGAGATCGACGGCGTCGAGCAGCTGACCCGGTACCTCGAACTGCTGAACCGTGATCCGCTGCTCGCGCCGGTGAAGGGCGTGTTCGCGGCGCAGGAGATCAAGCCGCAGGCGCGCGTGCTGGCGCAGGACCGCGGCATCGAGTGCGTCACGGTGGACTACGCCGTCCTCAAGGGCACCGACGACCCGTCCCAGCGCCTCTTCTGATCCGGGCTACCGGACGGTAGCCCCCGCACGGCCGGAATCCGGGGAGTGAGAGACTTCCCCGCGATCACCGGCGATGGGAGATGGCAACGTGGCCAGGGAACTGAACGAGGTCGGCGTCGTGGGGCTGGGCACCATGGGTGCCGGCATCACCGAGGTGCTCGCGCGGGCGGGGCTGTCGGTCACCGCCGTGGAGGTCGGTGACGAGGCGCTGGCACGCGGCCGCGGTCACCTGGAGCAGTCCACGGACCGGGCCGTGGCCCGCGGCAAGCTGGACCCCGCCGAGCGCGACGCCATCTTCGAGCGGATCCGGTTCACCACCTCGCTGGAGGACCTCGCGAACGCGGAGCTGGTCATCGAGGCGGTGCCCGAGCGGATGGAGCTCAAGGCCGAGCTCTTCGCCGAGCTGGACAAGATCTGCCCGCCGGACACGATCCTGGCGACCAACACGTCCAGCCTGTCGGTCACCGAGCTCTCGGTGGTCACCGGCCGGCCGAGCAAGGTCATCGGGATGCACTTCTTCAACCCGGCCCCGGTCATGAAGCTGGTCGAGGTGGTCCGCACCGTGGTCACCGAGCCCGAGGTGGTCGAGACCGTCGAGGCGCTCGCCGACCGCCTGGGCAAGGTCGACGTGACCATCGGCGACAAGGCCGGGTTCATCGCCAACGCGCTGCTGTTCGGCTACCTCAACCACGCGGTCTCGATGTACGAGAACCGCTACGCCTCGCGCGAGGACATCGACGCGGGCATGCGCCTGGGCTGCGGCCTGCCCATGGGGCCGCTGGCGCTCATGGACCTCATCGGCATCGACACCGCCTACGAGATCCTCGACACGATGTACAAGCAGTCGCGGAACCGGCTGCACGCGCCCAGCCCGGTCATCAAGCAGATGATGACCGCCGGGCTGCTGGGCCGGAAGTCCGGCCGGGGCTTCTACACCTACGCCGAGCCCGGCTCGGCCGAGGTCGTCGCCGACGCGCAGACCCCGACGCCGGGTGGCGCCGCGGAGGGTGCCCGCCCGGTGCGGACGGTGGGTGTCGTGGGCTCCGGGACGATGGCCACCGGCATCATCGAGGTCGTCGCCAAGGGCGGGTACGACGTCGTCTTCGTCGCGCGGTCGGCCGAGAAGGTCGAGGCCGTGCAGAAGGCGCTGGCCAAGTCGCTCGACAAGCAGGTCGTCCGCGGCCGGCTCGAGGAGGCCGCCCGCGACGAGATCCTCGCCCGGGTCACCGGCACGACCTCGCTGGACGACCTCGCCGACCGTGACCTGGTCATCGAGGCCGTCGTCGAGTCGCTGCCGGTCAAGGAGGCGCTGTTCGCCAACCTCGGCGAGATCGCCAAGCCCGGCGCGGTGCTGGCCACCACCACCTCGAGCCTTCCGGTCATCGAGTGCGCCAAGGCGAGCGGTCGTCCGGCCGACGTCGTGGGCATGCACTTCTTCAACCCGGCCCAGGTCATGAAGCTGGTCGAGGTGGTCTCGACGATCTCGACCGCGCCGGACGTCGCCGCGACCATCCACGCGGTGTCGGCGCAGCTGAAGAAGCACGCGGTCTCCTGCACCGACCGGGCCGGCTTCATCGTCAACGCCCTGCTCTTCCCGTACCTGAACGACGCGGTGAAGATGCTCGAGGCGCACTACGCCACCGCCGACGACATCGACGCCGCGATGAAGGTCGGCTGCGGCTACCCGATGGGGCCGTTCGAACTGCTCGACGTCGTGGGCCTCGACGTCTCGCTGGCGATCGAGAAGGAGCTCTACACCGAGTTCCGGGAGCCCGGCTTCGCCCCGGCGCCGCTGCTCGAGCACCTGGTCACCGCCGGCTACCTCGGCCGCAAGACCGGTCGCGGTTTCCGGGACTACGCCGGCCGCTGACGCGTGCCCCGTCGCCGTCCCCGGGCCGGCTCCCGACCTGCGCGTCGGGAGCCGGCCCGGTCCGTCGACGCCGTCGAGGAGTCCGGTGACGGCGACTGGGTGGTCCGGCCGGTCACCGGCAGCTCGACCGGCAAGACCTACCGCTGCCCCGGCTGCGACCAGGAGATCCGCCCGGGGACGCCGCACGTGGTCACCTGGCCGGCCTACCTGCGGGACTCCGACCTCGAGCCGTGGGACGTCGAGTCGGCGGCCGACCGGCGCCGGCACTGGCACACGGCGTGCTGGCGGTCGCGCGCCCGGCGGCGGTGAAGAAGGACCCCGCTGCCCTCCACGCCTCGCGAGCTCGGCGCGGGCCCCTGCAGCGGGGCCGTTCCATCAGGTCATGAGCTCCGCCGACACCACCACGTTGTCCCGGTAGCTGCCCGCCCCCCGGTCGAACGGCCCGCCGCAGGTGATGATCCGCAGCTGGGCCCCGGAGGTCGGCGCGTAGACCGTCGGCCCCGGGAACGCCGCCTTGGCGTACCGGTCGACGGCGGTGACCCGGAAGCGGGCCGTCGTCCCGTCGCCCCGGTCCACCAGCACCTCGTTCCCGGGAGCCACCTCGCTCAGACCGGCCAGCGCCCCGGGGCGGCCGGCCCAGTCCACGTGCCCGGTGAGCACCGCCGGGCCGACCGCGCCCGGGCGCGGGCCGCCGGTGAACCAGCCGGCCACGGACGGGTCCGCCGGAGGGACGAGCGCGCCGGTGCCGTCCAGACCGGCCCCGACCAGCGGAGCGTCGATCCCGGCCGCGGTGATGCGCAGCCGCACCGGGTCGGCGACGGCGGTGGGCGCCGCCGACCGTGCGGTGGTGCCCCACGGTGCACCGGCCAGGACGGAGACGGTGCGGGGGAGCCAGCCGGCGACCGGGCCGGCCGGACCGCCACCGGCCTCCACCCCGCCCACGGGCCGCATGGCGGGGCCGGTGGCGTCCGCGACCACTCGCAGCTCCACGCCGCCCCCGGAGCGCTCCAGGGCGAGCACCGTGCGGACCGAGCCGGCGGGCAGGTCCAGCTCGGCTTCGTCGCCGGTGGCCGGCACGAGGGCGCGGTGCCGGCCACCCGGCACGACGACGGGGGGCCCGGCGCCCGGGAAGCCCAGGTCGGTCGCGAGCGCCGGGCCGCCGGCCAGCACGACGCCGAGCGGGGTGGCCGTGGGCGCGGCGGCGAGCACCCGGACCCGGGCGGCGCCGGCCGGCGGGGCGCTCAGGTCGTCGTCGAACGGCTGCAGGGCCAGTCCGGCGAAGGTGCCGGTGACCGCCACGGTCCGCGCCTGCCCAGGGGGAAGGTCGACGCGGGTCGTGAGCACCGGCGCGGTGGCGGCCGGCGCACCGGCGGGCCGGACGCTGACCGCGTACGCGCCGGCGGCCAGCTCGGCGTAGCCGTCCACCTCGCCGTACCCCAGGCCCTCCGCGACGACGGGCCCCGCGTCGACGAGGACCTCACCGGGAGGTGCGGCCCGGGTCAGCGAGACGTCGACCGCCGGGGTGTCGGGGGAGAGGTGGGCGACCCGCAGCAGTCCGGCGCGCGGCTCGTCGGCGGCGGCGCGGCCCGGGGTGCCCAGCACGGCCGGCAGCGCGACGAGCAGCAGGGCCAGGAGCGCCGACAGCCCGCGTGCCGGCCGGACGCGGGGGTCCGGGGTCACGCGGGCTGTCGCCGGGAGGTACCGGGGGATCAGGAGCGCCCCTGGCCCACCGGCTCGTCGATCGACTGCGTCGTCGGGGCGGCCTGCGCGGCCGGGGTCGACCCGGTGGCGTTCGGCCGCGGCGGCAGGGGCAGCGCCCGGGTGGTCGGCTCCGCGCGCTGGACCGCCGGGAACGTGGCCGTCACCGGGTCGGAGCGGGTCGGCTGGCGGGCCGCGGCGGACTCGCCCTCGGCCCGGGGGGCCTGGACGGCGGGCTGCTGCCCGGTCTGGGGACCGGCGACCGGTGCGGGTGCCTGGCCGGCAGGTGCCGGCGCCTCCGCGCGCTCCGGCCGCTCCGCCGGAGCCGCCTGCTGCTGGGGCGCGGTCTGCCGGGGCGCGGTCTGCTGGGCCGCGGGCTGCCGCTGACCGGCCTCGCCCGTCGGTGCGGCATGCTGCGCGCGCCGTTCGGTGTCGGCGTCGTCGCGGGCCTGCTGCGCGCGGTCGCCGAGGTCGGGCAGGCTGTCCAGCAGCCGCCGGGCCTGCACCAGCCGGCTGGTGAGCTCGTCGCGGACCTCGCGGATGGCCTCGGCGCGCGCCTCGGCGTCGGCGACGAGCTGGGCGGCGTGCTGCTCGGCGGCGGCGATCCGCTGGCGGGCGGCCTGGGTGGAGACGCGCTCGCGCTCCTCCTCCGCCTGCGCCGCCTCGGCCCGGCGGGCGCGCTGCGCGATGTCGAAGTCCTCCTCGACCTTGGCCCGGCGGGCCTGCGACTCGGCGTCGAGGCGGGCCACCCGCTCCTGCGCCTTGGCGACCAGCTCGTCGGCGCGCAGCTGCGCCTTCTGCATGATCTGCTCGGCGGCCTGCCGTGCCTCGGCGATCATCCGCTCGACCTCGGCCTGCCCGGCCGCGTGCCGCTCCTGCAGCGCGCGCTCCTCGGCATCGGTCTGCTCGCGGACGGCCTGGGCGTCGAGCTCGGCGGCCCGCCGGATCTCGCCCGCCTCCTCCTCCGCCAGCTGCAGCATGTGCTGGATGCGCTCGCTGATGTTCTCGAACGTGGGGGCGGCGGCGGTCGCGGCCTTGCGCCGCAGCGACTCGATCTCGCCGTGGAGCGCCGACAGCTGGCTGGCCAGGTCGGCGGAGCGCTCGACCGCGGCGTCGCGGTCGGCCAGCGCGATGCGGAAGTCCGCCTCCAGCCGTTCGATCGTGTCGGCGACCTGGTTGCGGTCGTACCCCCGGAGGACGACATCGAACGAGTGCTGGGCCTCGTGCACCGGCATGTCACGGCGGGGGTCGCTCATGGGTTCATCCTCGCAGAAGGGCAGGGGCTCGTCACCGTCCCCGGCAGGGTGCGCCCCAGGTGTCCCGGATGTCCCGGGTGACACGCCGGGCGCGTGCGCGAGGGGCCGGGCCGCACGTGCGGCCCGGCCCCCGGTGACGCGCTGGAACGGCCACCTTCCAGGGGCCCGCGCCGAGCATGCGAGGCGCGGGGAGGAGGGTGGTCCTTACACGCCGCGGAAGCGGTTGATCGCGTCGATGTGCTTCTCGCGCTTCTCGGCGTCCTTGACGCCGAGCCCCTCCTCGGGGGAGAGGGTCAGGACGCCGACCTTGCCCTGGTGGGCGTTGCGGTGGACGTCGAGGGCGGCCTGGCCGACCTCCTCCATCGGGTACACCTTCGACAGGGTCGGGTGGATGAGGCCCTTGTCGATCAGCCGGTTGGCCTCCCACGCCTCCTTGTAGTTGGCGAAGTGCGAGCTGAGGATGTTCTTCAGGTTCATCCACAGGTAGCGGTTGTCGTACTGGTGCATGTAGCCGGTGGTCGAGGCGCAGGTGACGATCGTGCCGCCCTTCTTGGCGACGTAGACGCTCGCGCCGAAGGTCTCCCGGCCGGGGTGCTCGAAGACGATGTCCACGTCCTCGCCCCCGGTCAGTTCACGGATCTTCTTGCCCAGGCGCTGCCACTCCTTGGGGTCCTGGGTGTGCTCGTCCTTCCAGAACTTGTAGCCCTCGGCGGAGCGGTCGATGATCAGCTCGGCGCCCATCTTGCGCACGATCTCGGCCTTCTCCGGGCTGCTCACGACGCACACCGGGATGGCGCCGCCGTTGAGGGCCATCTGGGTGGCGTAGGAGCCCAGCCCGCCCGAGGCGCCCCAGATGAGCACGGTGTCGCCCTGCTTCATGTTGGCGCCGTTGCGGCTCACCAGCTGGCGGTAGGCGGTGGAGTTGACCAGCCCGGGGCTGGCCGCCTCCTCCCAGGTGAGGTGGGCCGGCTTGGGCATGAGCTGGTTGCTCTTGACCAGCGCCAGCTCGGCCAGGCCGCCGAAGTTGGTCTCGAAGCCCCAGATCCGCTGCTGCGGGTCCATCATCGTGTCGTCGTGGCCGGCCGGGTCCTCGAGCTCCACCGAGAGGCAGTGCGCGACGACCTCGTCACCCGGCTTCCACTTGTTGACCCCGGGGCCCACGCGCAGCACGACGCCGGCGAGGTCGGAGCCCACGACGTGGTAGGGCAGGTCGTGCCGCTTGGTGAGCTCGGAGACCCGGCCGTAGCGCTCGAGGAAGCCGAAGGTGGACACCGGCTCGAAGATCGACGTCCAGACGGTGTTGTAGTTCACCGAGGAGGCCATGACGGCCACGATCGCCTCGCCCGGGGCGAGCTCGGGGGTCGGCACCTCCTCGACGTGGAGGGACTTGCGCGGGTCCTTGTCCCTCGTGGCCTGGCCTTCGAACATGTGCTGCTCGTCCTTGCGGACCAGCACGGCGCGGTAGGACTCCGGCACGGCCAGGCCCCCCAGCGCGTCCAGCTGGTCGGCGAGGATGGCGTCCCTGATCTCGTTCACGCGTACTCCCGGGTCATCGGTGGCCGTGGTCGGCCGGGCTCGGAGGGCGGTGCGGGTGGGGTGAGGTTACCGGTGGGTAACCGGCGGGATCGCTGAGGTTCAGCGGGCCGGCTCGACGAGCTCGACCAGGACGCCGCCGGCGTCCTTCGGGTGGACGAAGTTGACCCGGCTGTCCGACGTCCCGCGCTTGGGGGTGTCGTAGAGGAGCCGCAGGCCACGCTCGCGCAGCGTCGCGCTCACCGCCTCGACGTCGTCGACGCGGAAGGCCAGCTGCTGCAGGCCGGGGCCGGAGCGGCCGATGAACTTCGCGATGGTGGACTCCGGCGTCAGCGGCGCGAGCAGCTGGATGCGGGTCTCGCCGGTGCCGACGGCGAGCATCGCCTCGCGGACGCCCTGCTCCTCGTTGGTCTCCTCGTGCACCGAGTGCACCCCGAACGCCCGGGCGTAGAAGGCGATCGCCTCGTCCAGGTCGGGGACGGCGATGCCCACGTGGTCGATGGTCGTCAGCAGGCCCTCGGGGAGGCCGGGGCGCGCGGCGTCGTTGCTCACGGGAGGCATCCTGCCGTCAAGACGTCTGAGACGACAGGTGGGTGTGGTGGGCCTCACTCCCCGGACGTGACGGCGACCACGAAATCCGCCCTGCCGCCCGTCGGATGCCCGTCCTATCCTTCCCGGAAGGCCCGACGCCGCGCCGGCAACGCCGGCGCGGCGCGTCCCGACAACGTGGTCGCCACCGGCGGCGGCCCGCCACTGGAGGCAGCATGTCCCGCTCGGTCATCGTCAGCGGCGCCCGTACCCCGATGGGCCGGCTCCTCGGCTCGCTCAAGGACTTCTCGGCGGCAGACCTCGGTGGCGTCGCCATCAAGGCCGCGCTCGAGCGGGCCGGCATCTCCGGCGACCAGGTCGACTACGTGATCATGGGCCAGGTCATCCAGGCCGGCGCCGGCCAGAACCCCGCCCGCCCGGCTGCGGTGGCCGGCGGCATCCCGATGTCGGTGCCCTCGCTGACCATCAACAAGGTCTGCCTGTCCGGCATGAACGCCATCGCGCTGGCCGACCAGCTCATCCGCGCCGGTGAGTACGACGTCGTCGTCGCCGGCGGCATGGAGTCGATGACCCAGGCGCCGCATCTGCTGGCCAACTCGCGCACCGGCACGAAGTACGGCGACACGAAGCTCATCGACTCGATGGCCCACGACGGGCTGTCGGACACCTTCGACCAGGTGGCGATGGGCGCGCTCACCGAGCAGGCCAACAGCCGCTACGACCTGACCCGCGAGGAGCAGGACGAGTTCGCCGCCGCCAGCCACCAGAAGGCCGCGCGCGCCGCCAAGGACGGGATCTTCGACGAGGAGATCACCCCGGTCCTCATCCCGCAGCGCAAGGGTGACCCGATCGAGTTCCGCGAGGACGAGGGCATCCGCCCCGACACCACCGCCGAGAGCCTCTCGAAGCTCAAGCCGGCCTTCGCCAAGGACGGCACGATCACCGCCGGTACCGCCTCGCAGATCTCCGACGGCGCCTGCGCGGTCGTGGTCATGAGCGCCGAGAAGGCCGCCGAGCTGGGCTGCACCGTGCTCGCCGAGATCGGTGCGCACGGCGTCGTCGCCGGCCCGGACGCCACCCTGCAGAGCCAGCCGTCGCGGGCGATCCAGAAGGCCTGCGAGCGCGAGGGCATCGACCCGACGTCGCTCGACCTGGTCGAGCTGAACGAGGCGTTCGCGGCGGTCGGCATCGTCTCCACCCGCGAGCTGGGCATCGACCCGGAGAAGGTGAACCCGAACGGCGGCGCGATCGCCCTCGGGCACCCGGTCGGCATGAGCGGCGCCCGCATCGTGCTGGACCTGGCGCTCGAGCTGCGGCGCCGCGGTGGCGGCGTCGGCGCCGCCGCGCTGTGCGGTGGCGGGGGCCAGGGTGACGCGCTGATCCTGCACGTGCCCGCCAAGGCGTGACGGAGGGGACCGCGGTCCAGCCGCCGGCTCCCGCCGCCCCTCGCGGGCGGCGGAGCCGCCGGGCCGCCGACGTCCCGACGCTGGTGGCGCGCGCCCGTGAGGGCGACGCCCGGTCGGTGGCCCGGCTGATCTCCCTGGTCGAGGACGCGAGCCCGGCGCTGCGCGAGGTGGCGGCGTCGCTCGCTCCGCACACCGGCCACGCCCAGGTCATCGGCCTGACCGGCTCGCCGGGCGTGGGCAAGTCGACGTCGACGACCGCGCTCGTGCGGGCGCTGCGGCAGGCCGGCAAACGGGTCGGGGTGCTGGCCGTCGACCCGTCGTCGCCCTTCTCCGGCGGAGCCCTGCTCGGCGACCGCGTGCGCATGCAGGACCACGCCGGCGACAGCGGTGTCTTCATCCGGTCGATGGCCTCGCGCGGGCACCTCGGTGGGCTGTCCTGGGCCACGCCGCAGGCCCTGCGCGTGCTGGACGCCGCCGGGTGCGACGTGGTGCTGATCGAGACCGTCGGCGTCGGGCAGTCCGAGCTCGAGATCGCCTCGCTGGCCGACACGACGCTGGTGCTGGTGGCCCCCGGTATGGGCGACGGCATCCAGGCCGCCAAGGCCGGGATCCTCGAGGTCGCCGACGTCTTCGTGGTGAACAAGGCCGACCGGGACGGTGCCGACCAGACCGTGCGCGACCTGCGCTACATGCTCTCGCTCGGCGGGCGGCACTCCGAGGCCGGGCACTGGCGCCCGCCGATCTGCCGCACGGTGGCCGCCCGCGACACCGACAACGGTGTCGAGGAGGTCCTGGCGAGGATCGAGGAGCACCGGCAGTGGCTGGAGTCCTCGGGCGAGGGGCACCGCCGCCGCAGCGAGCGGGCCGCCCGCGAGATCGAGGCGATCGCGCTGGCCACGCTGCGCGAGCGGATGGGCGACGTGCGCGGGTCGGCCGCGCTCGGTGCCCTGGCCGACGCGGTGGTCGGCGGCGGGACCGACCCCTACCGCGCCGCCGACGAGCTGCTCGACCAGCTCTGACCCGCCGCGTCCCCGGGCGGCTGCCCGGCTACGCGGGGGCGGGGATCCGCTCCGGCACGAGCGGCGGCGTCGCCCGCGCGCGCGGTGCGCTCAGCCGTTCCCACGGCAGGATCGACAGGATCGCGATGCAGTGCGGCAGGAAGATGATCTGCACGCCGGCGTAGACCATCACGTGGAAGCCCAGCAGGAACAGCACGAGCGCGACCCGCGCCCGGTCGCTGCGCACCAGCAGCATCAGCGGGGCGGCGAACTCCAGGATCAGCATCACCCACTGCACGGCGGGCAGCAGGTACGGCACGTCCAGGGTCCACTGCGACAGGTCCGTCCCGCGGCGCACCAGCGCCCGGGTCAGCGTCGCCCCGGTCGGCCAGTCGAGCCCACCGAAGCGGATCTTGGCCCAGGCGGCGAGGAAGTACGTGAGCATCACCGTCACCAGGACGGCGGCCATGGCCCAGCCTGCGGCTTCGGAGCGGCGCCGGTCGCCGAACCGCGCCCGTCCGATGGTCGGGAGCACCGCGAGCGCCACGAGGAAGGCGATCCGGTCGTGATCCACCTTGCCGTAGCTCATCGCGATGACCATCCACTCCAGGTAGAGGAGGAAGACGGCGGTGCCGAGGAGCCGGGGGGCGCGGCCGCCGGCCGCGGCGAGGGCGGCGAGCACGAGCGCCCACTGCACGACGAGGACCACCGTGGCGGTCGGCGTCGGCAGGTCCAGCAGGCGGCCGATCAGCAACGGGTCGTACCACTCGGTGGGCACGTGGGCGTGCGCCCTGACCCAGGCGGTGGTGAGGAAGACGTCGACCGGGATGAAGAGGTAGGCGATCGTCCGGAACACCGCGACCCGGGCGAGCGGGACCGGGCGGAACCACCAGCGGTGCCACGAGGGTGCGGGAGCGGGCGTGTGCGGTGCGCTCATGCGCTGCCGTCCTCCAGTGCGTGCTCGACGACGACCCGATCCGACCAGCTCCCGGTCCGCCGTCCGTCGGTCAGCTCGATCCGGCGCTGCACCACCTGCACGACCACCAGGTCGGGCGCCGTGGGGTGCGCCTCGGCGTAGGCCTCGGCGAGCATCCCGAGCAGCTCGGGGTGCTCCCTGATCCGGTCCAGCTGGCCCTCGAACTCCGCGCGGCGCAGGCCGACCTCGCCGCCGGAGAGCCGTACCTCCTCACCCGTCGCGGTCAGGCCGACCGTCCGGGTGGAGACCACCGGGGCATCCGGGTCGGCGCGGGTCGAGTACATGCGGAACGGGCCGAACGGGAACTCGTCGTCGTCACCGAACAGGGACCCGGCGAGCAGCATCGCCAGGACGACGACCGTCGCGACCAGCCGGCCACGGCGCCCGGCCGGGCCGAGCCGGAGCGCCGGCGAGTCCGCCGCCCGCTCGGGAGGTGGGGGGAGCGGCACGTGGGCAGGCTAGGACCGGCGGGTGCCGGAAGCCGACCGGCGCGCATGCTCCTCCTCCCCGTGGGCGCAGTGGCCACAGCCGACCCACCGGCCGCGGAACTTGCGCTTCGTCGGTGGCCTCGTGAGGATCACCGGGTGAGCGCTGCGGGACGTCCGGACGCCGTCGTCGTCGGGGCGGGGCCCAATGGCCTGGCCGCCGCGCTGCGCCTGTCGGCCGCGGGTCTGCGGGTGCGTGTCGTGGACGCCGGTGACCGGCCCGGTGGTGGCATGCGCACCGAGGAGCTGATGCGTGCCGGGTACCACCACGACGTCTGCTCGACCGTCCAGCCCCTGGCTGCGGCCGCGCCCTTCTTCCGCGAGTTCGACCTGCCGGCGCGGGGTGTGCGTCTCGTGGACCCCGAGATCAACTTCGCGCACCCGCTGGACGGGGGGCGGGCGGCGGTGAGCCGCCGGTCCCTGGACCGGACCGCGGAGGGGCTCGGTGCGGACGCGGCGGCCTACCGCCGGCTGTTCGCGCCGCTCGTCGAGCACGGCGCGGACATCGTCGACTTCTTCCTCACCAGCCGGTTGCGCAGCCTGCCCACGCGCAGCGTCGCGCAGATCACGAGGTTCGGGCTCACCGGGCTGCCCGACGTGCGGTGGCTGGCGCAGCGGTACTTCGACACCGAGGAGGGGCGCGCGCTGCTGGGCGGCGCCGCGGCGCACGGGATGGTCGACCTCACCAAGCCGCTGACCTCGGCGCTGGGCATGCTGCTGGCGATGCTCGGCCACCACGTCGGGTGGCCGTTGGTCGAGGGCGGGTCGCAGAAGCTGGCCGACGCCATGGTCACCGCGCTCGAGGAGCAGGGGGGCGAGGTGGTGACGGGGCACCTGGTCACCGACCTGCGCGAGTTCGAGGGCGTGCCCGCGGTGCTGCTGGACACGACTCCGGAGGCGTTCGTCGCCATGGCCGGCGACCGGGTGAACCAGGGCTACCGGAGGTGGGTCTCCCGCTACCAGCACGGCCCCGGGGCCTTCAAGATCGACTGGATCCTGTCGGAGCCGGTGCCGTGGACCAACCCCGACGTCCGGAAGGCCGGCACCCTGCACGTCGCGGGGAACCTGGAGGAGACCGTCGCGGGGGAGCGGGCGCCGAACGAGGGCCGGATCACCGACCGCCCCTACGTCCTGGCGGTCCAGCCCACGGTCGCCGACCCCACCCGCGCACCGGAGGGCGGGCACATCTTCTGGGCCTACGTGCACGTGCCGCACGGCTCCGACGTCGACATGACCGAGGCCATCGAGAACCAGGTCGAGCGGTTCGCCCCCGGGTTCCGCGACACGATCGTCGACCGGTGCACGAAGAACGCCGTGGAGATGGAGCGGTGGAACCCCAGCTACCGGGGTGGTGACATCTCCAACGGCCAGGCCACCCTGCGCCAGATGCTGGCTCGCCCCGTCCCGCGGTGGAACACCTACAAGACGCCGGTCGAGGGCGTGTACCTCGCCTCCGCGGCCACCCCACCGGGGCCCGCCGTGCACGGGGCCTGCGGTGACAACGCCGCCCGCACCGCGTTGCGGGAGGTCTTCGGCATCCGGAAGGTCCCGCCGCTGCGGCCACCGCTGCACTGAGCGGCCCGACCGCGCACGACGGCGCTCGCGACGGCCGGTTCGGTGCGGGCGGCGCCCCCGGTAGCCTGCCGCGCATGGTCCGACCGCTGGGGTTGCCGTTCGACCCGATCGAGCGCGCCGGCGAGACGTGGGAGAAGCACTTCGGGCCGTCCTCGGCCATGCGGGCGGCGACGTCGGTCTTCCGGGTCCAGCAGATCCTGCTCGCCCGCTTCGACGAGGTGCTCCGCCCCCTCGGGCTCACCTTCGCGCGGTACGAGGTGCTCGTGCTCCTGACCTTCAGCCGGTCGGGGGAGCTGCCGCTGAAGGTGATCGGCAGCCGGCTGATGGTGCACCCGACCAGCGTCACCAACGCGATCGACCGCCTGGTCGCCGCGGGCTACGTCGACCGCCGCCCCAACCCCGCCGACGGTCGGGGCGTCCTCGCCTCGATCACCGAGCGCGGCCGTGCCGTGGTGGAGGAGGGCACCCGGGCGCTCACCGACATCGGTTTCGGGCTGGGGGACCTCTCGGTCGACGAGCACGAGTCCGTGTTCGCCACGCTGCGCCGGGTCCGCCTGGGCGCCGGCGACGTCGCCGGGTGACCCTCGACACACGATAGTTGGACGTCCTAGCATCTCGGTATGACCCAGGACGCGCGGCAGCGGTGGCAGCAGCGGTACGACGCGGCACTGGCTGCGGGGCGGGTGCGGGATGCGGACTTCACGACGCTCTCCGGCGTCGAGGTCGACCCGGTGTACGGGCCGCCCGACGAGAGCGCGGTCGAGGGGTTCGAGCGGATCGGCTACCCGGGGGAGTTCCCCTTCACCCGGGGCCTGCACGCCACCGGCTACCGCGGCCGGGCCTGGACCATCCGCCAGTTCGCCGGCTTCGGCAACGCCAAGCAGACCAACGAGCGCTACAAGATGATCCTGGCCGAGGGCGGCGGGGGGCTCTCGGTCGCCTTCGACATGCCCACCCTCATGGGCCGTGACTCCGACGACCCCCGCGCGCTCGGCGAGGTCGGGCACTGCGGCGTCGCCGTGGACTCCGCCGTGGACATGGACGCGCTCTTCGACGGCATCGACCTCGAGGCGACGACGACGTCGATGACCATCAGCGGCCCCGCCGTCCCGGTGTTCTGCATGTACCTGGTGGCCGCCGAGCGCCAGGGCGCCGACATCGGGAAGCTCAACGGCACGCTGCAGACCGACATCTTCAAGGAGTACATCGCGCAGAAGGAGTGGCTCTTCCCGCCGGAGCCGCACCTGCGCCTGATCGGCGACCTGATGGAGTACTGCGCCGAGAGGATCCCGGCGTACAAGCCGATCAGCGTCTCCGGCTACCACATCCGCGAGGCCGGCTCGACCGCCGCGCAGGAGCTGGCCTACACGCTGGCCGACGGTTTCGCCTACGTGGAGCTGGGGCTCTCCCGTGGCCTGGATATCGAGCAGTTCGCGCCCGGCCTCTCGTTCTTCTTCGACGCGCACATCGACTTCTTCGAGGAGATCGCGAAGTTCCGCGCCGCCCGCCGCATCTGGGCCCGCTGGCTGCGCGACGTCTACGGGGCGACGACGGAGAAGGCGCAGCAGCTGCGGTTCCACACCCAGACCGCCGGCGTCTCGCTGACCGCTCAGCAGCCGGACAACAACATCGTCCGGACGGCGGTCGAGGCGCTGTCGGCCGTCCTCGGCGGCACGCAGAGCCTGCACACCAACGCCCTCGACGAGGTGCTCGCCCTGCCCAGCGCGAAGGCGGCGCAGATCGCGCTGCGCACCCAGCAGGTCATCGCCGAGGAGACCGGCGTCATGAACGTCGCCGACCCGCTCGGCGGCTCCTGGTACGTCGAGGCGCTCACCGACGAGATCGAGCGGCAGGCGGAGGAGATCTTCGCCCGCATCAAGGACATGGGCACCGACGGCACCATGACGTCCGGCATCCTGCGGGGCATCGAGGACGGCTGGTTCACCGGGGAGATCGCCGAGGCGGCGTTCGTCTACCAGCGGGCGCTGGAGAAGGGCGACAAGAAGGTGGTGGGGGTCAACACCCTGGTCGGCTCGGTCGATGCCCACGACAAGCTGGAGATCCTCCGGGTCAGCCACGAGGTCGAGCGGGACCAGAAGGCGGAGCTCGCCGAGCGCCGGCGGCAGCGGGACGACGCCGCGGCGCGGGCGGCCGTCGCCCGCATGGTGGAGGTCGCCCGGACGGAGCAGAACATGGTGCCGGCCATGCTCGACGCGGTCCGCGCCGAGGCCTCCCTCGGTGAGATCTGCGACGCGCTGCGGACCGAGTGGGGCGGTTACACCGAGCCCGCGCGGTTCTGAGCCATGACATCGCGGTCCTCCGGACCGCACCGCGGCCACGTGCCGTCCCCGACGGGCGCTGAGCCGCTCCTCGGCACGCCTCGGGAAGCCTCCGGCCCCCGCTCGGCGTACCGACCTCGCAGGGCGGCGGCATCGCGCCCTCCTCGGGAATCCTCCGGGCTCCGCTCGCCGGAGCGCGGACGGCGAGGCCTGCGGCCCGACGCGGCGGCCCCCCGCGCCGGCGGTCCGGTGGTGCTGCTCTACTCGGCCGACCTCGACCGCACCGTCGTCGCCGTGGAGGCGGCCGGCGGCCGGGTGACCGAGGGCCCGTACCCGTTCCCCGGCGGGCGCCGGTTCCACTTCGTGGATCCGAGCGGCAACGAGCTCGGGGTGTGGGGAGAGGCCTGAGCCCCGGCTCCGACACGCCCGGTCCCGCGGTGGGATGATCGAGGTCATGCAGCCCACCCGCCCCGGACGTCCCGACCCGCGCGCGCAGGCGCAGCAGGCCCAGATGGCCGCTGCCATGGCCGGCGCCGTCGACCTCGCCGCCGTCAAGGCCCGCTCGGAGGCCGCCGCACGCGCCCAGGCCGCCCCGCCGCCGAGCGCCGCCGCGCCGGCGGGCGTGCCGGGTGGCGCCGTCGTCGACGTCACCGAGGCCACGTTCCAGGCCGAGGTGCTGGATCGCTCGTTCCAGGTGCCGGTGGTGCTCGACCTGTGGGCCGAGTGGTGCGGTCCGTGCAAGCAGCTTTCCCCGGTGCTCGAGCGGCTGGCCGTCGAGGGCGGCGGCTCCTGGGTGCTGGCGAAGGTCGACGTCGAGGCCAACCCGGCGCTGGCCCAGGGGTTGCGCGTCCAGGGCATCCCCGCCGTCAAGGCGGTGTGGCAGGGGCAGCTGGTCGCCGAGTTCACCGGGGCGATCCCCGAGGAGCAGGCCCGCCAGTTCGTCACCGAGCTGGTGCAGGCCACCACCGGTGGCGCGGTCCCCGGGGCCGAGCCCCAGGAGGTGGAGGACCCGCGGCTGGACGCCGCCGAGGCCGCGCTCGAGCGCGGTGACCTCGCCGCGGCCGAGGCCGCCTACGAGGCGATCCTCGCCGAGGAGCCCGACCACCCCGACGCGAGCATCGCCCTGCGCCAGGTGCAGCTGTTCCGCCGGGCGGAGGAGGCGGGCCCGGATGCGCTGGCCGCCGCCGACGCCGCGCCCGACGACGTCGCCGCGCAGACGCGGGCCGCGGACTTCCTCCTGGGCACCGGGAACATCGAGGCGGCCTTCGACCGGCTGCTCGACGTCGTCCGCCGCACCGGGGGCGAGGACCGCGACCAGGCGCGCAGGCACCTGGTGGAGCTCTTCGCGGTCGTCGGCGACCAGGATCCGCGCGTCGCCTCGGCCCGCCGTCAGCTCACCGCCGCCCTCTTCTGACGGCGGGGGGTCACGCGCCGATGCCGCAGGCCTCCCCGCCGTCGAGGAAGCCGCTGCGGAAGGCGCCGACCAGCTCGAAGCCGGAGGCGTCGGCGTCGGGGAACACCTGCTCGTCGACGCCGTAGCGCAGCAGGAACTGGACGGCCTCGTCGAGGTCGCCCGGGCTGATCTCGGCGTCGACCACGTCGACGAACTCGGCGTTGTACCACTGCGCCTGGTACCAGCCGGTGAGGCAGACCGCCGACCGGGTCGCCTCGCCGTCGTCCACCGACAGGCCGGCCTGGTCGCGCACCGCGAGGGCGTAGGGGAGGGCCATGGCCGTGGCCAGCGCGAAGTCACCGATCTCGTCGTAGGCCGGCACCGCGAGCTCGGTCTCGTCGATGTAGACGGTCACCTCGTCGGGGCAGTAACCCAGGTCCCGGCCGTCGAGCCCGCCGCAGCCCGGGGCGCGGCCGTCGAACCCGGCGATCGCGGGCTCCTCGAACCGGCCGCCGAATGCCGCGGGGAAGACCTCACCCCAGAAGGCGGGCAGGGTGGCGCCCACCCAGTCGACGATGTCGGCGAAGTCGGCGTTCCCCTGGTTGAGGTCGGTGGGATTGAACTCCGCGGCGGTGAACAGCCGGTCCTCGCCGAACGCGTCGCGGCAGGTGGCCAGACCGCTCTCGAAGCCGTCGTAGAACGCCGAGACGCGGTCGAAGTAGGAGCCGTGCGCCTCGACGTCGTCCGGGTCGCTGCCCACGTCGTCGCGGAGCAGGAGGAAGCCGCGGACGACGTCGTCGAGTTCGGGCTCGCGCAGGGACAGGTGAGCGGCCTCCCCGTCGGCGACCCAGCGCGTCCAGGCGCCGGCGAGGCAGTCGGCCTGGGTCTCGTCCTGGATGCTGCGCCCGGACTCGGCGAAGCCGAACCGACCCTGCATGGCGTGCCCGAACTCGTGCGCCATGACCACCGGCACGAGGAAGCGACCGTAGTCGTCGGAGAGCTCCTGCAGCAGCGCCCGGTCGTAGGCGATGACGTCGCAGGCGGGGTCGTAGAACGCGTTGCCGGCCACGTCCTCCGGCGCGGTGGAGGACCCTGCGCAGCCGATCCCGGTCTCGGGGTAGGCGTCCTCGTCGAGGTCCTCGGAGTCCACCGAGAAGTAGCCCGCCAGTGGGGTGTACTCCTCGCCGAAGTACTCGGGGTACGCCTGCGTCCAGAAGGTCTCGAGGTCGGCCAGGGCATTGCGGGCGAACTGGTCGATCGGCTCATCGCTGACGCCGGTGATCGGGAACTCGTCGGCCGGCACGTCGGTCGGTGCACCGTCGGGGGGAGTGGCCTCCCCGCGGACCGTGCCGGTGATGCAGCCGGAGAGCACCAGCCCCGCGGCGACCAGGGGGGCCACCCGGCGCAGCAGCTGTCTCATCCGGTTGCTCCTCCAGGCGGTGCGGGGCACGCGTCCGGGAGGTCGCGCGCCGCACAGCATGCCCGGTGGGTGAGGAGCCGGCCACCACCCGGCCGCGCCGGAGCGGCGCGGCCGGGTGGCGGGACGGTGGATCAGCCCTCGTGCAGGAACCAGACGGTGCCCAGCGGCGGTGCCGAGATCGTCGCCGAGTACGGCTGGCCGTGCCACGGCTCCGCCTCGGCCTCGACGCCGCCGTAGTTGCCGACGCCGGACCCGCCGTAGCCCTCGGCATCGGTGTTGAGCACCTCGCGCCAGTGCCCGGGGCGGGGCAGCCCGATGCGGTACTCGTGGTGCGGGGCGCCGGAGAAGTTCACCACGCAGGCCAGCGCCGAGCCCTGGGGCGCAGCCGGCTCGACGGCGTCGTCGGCACCGGCCGCCTCGGCACCGTCGTCGGTGGCGGTGTCGTCGGGGGCGGCGGTGATCGCCACCGGCTGCGGGGCGGCCCCGTAGCGCAGGAACGACAGCACGTTGCCCGAGGCGTCGTTGGCGTCGATCCACTGGAACCCGGCCGGGTCGACGTCCAGCGACCAGAGGGCGTCGAACTCCTTGTAGCGGCCGTTGAGGTCGGTGACCAGCTGCAGGATGCCGCGGTGCGCGGGGTCGTCGAGGTGCCACCAGTCCAGCGAGCGGCTCTCGGCCCACTCGGAGTCCTGGGCGAACTCCGACCCCATGAACAGCAGCTGCTTGCCGGGGTGGGCCCACATGTAGGCCAGGTAGGCCCGCAGGTTGGCCAGCTGCTGCCACCGGTCCCCGGGCATCTTCCGCAGCATGGAGCCCTTGCCGTACACGACCTCGTCGTGGCTGATCGGCAGCACGTAGTTCTCGCTGTACGCGTAGTGCATCGAGAACGTCAGCTGGCCGTGGTGGTAGCTGCGGTAGACCGGCTCCCGCTCCACGTAGGCCAGCGAGTCGTGCATCCAGCCCATGTTCCACTTGAAGCCGAAGCCCAGCCCACCCAGGTGGGTGGGCCGGGTGACCCCGGGCCAGGCGGTCGACTCCTCGGCGATCGTCATGACGCCGGGGACCTCGCGGTAGACGGTCGCGTTGAACTCCTGCAGGAAGGCCACCGCCTCCAGGTTCTCCCGGCCGCCGTACTTGTTGGGCTCCCACTCGCTGCGGGAGTAGTCGAGGTAGAGCATCGAGGCGACCGCGTCGACGCGGATGCCGTCGATGTGGAACTCCTTGCACCAGTACAGGGCGTTGGCGACGAGGAAGTTGCGGACCTCGGACCGGCCGAAGTCGAAGACGTAGGTGCCCCAGTCCAGCTGCTCGCCCCGGCGGGGGTCACCGTGCTCGTAGAGCGGTGTCCCGTCGAAGCGGGCCAGCGCCCACTCGTCCTTGGGGAAGTGGGCGGGCACCCAGTCGACGATGATCCCGATGCCGGCCTGGTGTGCCCGGTCGATCAGGTACCGCAGGTCGTCCGGGGTGCCGAAACGGGAGGTGGGCGCGTAGTAGGAGGTGACCTGGTAACCCCAGGAACCGCCGAAGGGGTGCTCGGCCAGCGGCATGAACTCGATGTGGGTGAAGCCGGCGTCCCGGACGTAGTCGACCAGCTCGTCGGCCATCTCGCGGTAGGACAGCCCCTCGCGCCACGAGCCGGCGTGGACCTCGTAGACGCTCATCGGGCGCTGGTGCCACCCGGCCTCGGCGCGCTCGGTCAGCCAGGTGTCGTCGCCCCACTCGTAGGTGGACTCGGTGACCACGGAGGCGTTGAGGGGCGGCACCTCGGTGGCGAACGCGAGCGGGTCGGACTTCTCGCGCCAGGTCCCGTCGGCACCCAGGACGTGGTAGCGGTAGCGGGTGCCGACCTGGACGCCGGGGATGAAGATCTCCCAGACGCCGGAGGACCCGAGCACCCGCATCGGGTAGGCGCGGGCCTCCCAGTAGTCGAAGTCGCCGGTGACCTTCACGCCGCGAGCGCTGGGCGCCCACACGGCGAAGGAGACGCCCTCCACCGTGCCGCGCGGCGTCTCGTAGCGCCGGACGTGCGCGCCGAGCACCTCCCACAGCCGCTCGTGGCGCCCCTCGCGGATCAGGTGCTCGTCGATCGGCCCCAGCGTGGGCAGCCAGCGGAAGGGGTCGTCGACCGTGTGCGTGGTCGTGCCGCCCTGCCCGTCCCCGTAGACGACCTCGATCCGGTAGTCCCCGGGCTGGCCGGGGAGGCGCGCCTCGTGGATGCCCGCGTCGTGGAGGGGCTCGGCCTCGTACCGGCTGCCGTCCTCGTCGAGGACGGCGACGCTGACCGCATCGGGCCGCAGCGTGCGCACCGCCCAGCCCTCGGCCGTGCGGTGCGCGCCGAGGATGCGGTGCGGGTCGTGCGACCAGCCCTCGACGATGGCCCGGAGGTCCTCCTCGCCGAACTCCTCGATCTCGCTGTCGCCGGCGGCGCCCGCGGTCGTGCCGCCGGCGGGGGAGGAGGTGCCGGCCGGGGGGACCGGCGCCGCAGGCTCCGCCGAGCCATCGCCGGCCGCCCGGTCCTCGGTCGGCGCCTGCGGGGTGTCGGGGGCGGCCGGGTCGGGGTCGGGGGCCTCCGGCTGCCCGGCCGGGGTGCCGCTGGGGGAGCCGGGCTCGGCGATGGGGGCGGGGGCCACCACCGGGTTGGCGGTGACCTCGGTGTCCTCGCCGCCGGGCTCCGGCGTGGCCTCGGTGGCCGTGGGGGCGGCGGCGACCTTCTTCGCCGTCGCCCGCTTGGCCGCCGTCGCCTTCGTGGTGGGCGTCGCCGCGTCGGCGGCGGCCGCCTTCTTCGCCGGGGCCGCCTTCTTGGCCGGGGCCGCCTTCTTCGCGGCCGGGGCCTTCTTCGCGGGCGTGGCCTTCTCGGCGGGCGTGGCCTTCTCGGCGGGCGCCTTCTTCGCCGCGGCACGGCGGGTCGTCTTCTTCGCCGGTTCGGCGTTCACGACCGGGCCGCCGGCGGCCGCCTCGGCCTCGGCCACCTTCCGGTCCACGGCGCGCTGCAGATCGTCCTTGTCGGCCACGTGGCTCTCGCCTCGGTCGTCGGTCGTCATCGTCTCGCCGTCCTCGTCCGTTCTCGGTGCTCTGGTCCGTCGGTTCGGGAGCTCAGTCGCGACCGGCGAGCCGGGCGATCGACTGGAGCGGGATCATCAGCCAGTGCGGACGGTTCCTCGCCTCGTAGACGCATTCGTAAACCGCCTTGTCGGCCTCGAACGCCCGAAGGAGTGGTGACTCCCCGCACGGGTCCAGGCCGCTGGCCTCGGAGTAGCCGGCGCAGAAGGCGGCTCGGTTGCGCGCCGCCCACTCCTGTGCGCGGTACTCGCGCTGCGGGTCCTCCGGCTGCTCGACGAGCAGGTGCCGGGCCGCGTAGTCGAAGCTGCGCAGCATGCCGGCGACGTCGCGCAGCGGGCTGTCGAGTTCGCGGCGGGATGCGAGCGGGCGGGCCGGCTCGCCCTCGAAGTCGAGGATGATCCACCCGGTGGCGGTGCGCAGCACCTGGCCCAGGTGGAGGTCGCCGTGCACCCGCTGGCGGACCACCTGCTCGCCGCTGTCGGCGACGGCGGCGTACACCTGGCGCAGCGCGTCCGCGTGCTCCTGCAGCTGCGGCACGATCTCGATCGCCGCGTCGAGCCGCTCGGTCATCTGCCGGGCCACGGCCGGGTACCAGTCCGGCGCGGCCTCCTCCGTGGGGAGGACCGAGGCCATGTCGGCGTGGACCGAGGCGGTCGCCGCACCCAGCCGCTCGCTGTCGGCGGCGAAGTCACCGCCCACCTCGTCGGCGTGAAGGTCGCCCTCGGCGTACAGGTCGCGGACGCTCGCGGTGGCCAGCCGCCAGCCATCGCTGGCGTTGGGCACGAACGTCTGGAGCATGGCCACGGTGGCCGGTTCGCCGCCCGCGGGCTCGTCGATCTCCACGTGGCCGAGCAGCGGGGCGATGTGCTCGTTGTCGGTCCGGCGCAGGGCGCCGTGGATCTCGACGTCGGGGTTCAGCCCGGGCTCCAGCCGCCGGAACAGCTTGAGGATCGCCTCCTGGCCGTACACCAGCGAGGTGTTGCTCTGCTCGGTCGAGACGATGTCGCCCGGCAGGCCGGCGGGGATGTCGCCCTCGCCGGCGGGCGAGAAGTGCATCGGGCCCACCGAGGAGCCGTTGGCCAGGTGGATCAGCCACGGGGCGGTGGACTCGCGGTCACGCATCGCGTCGTAGGCGTAGGTCTCCTGCCCCTCGCCCGCCACCGCGCCGATGTAGGCCGAACCCAGCTCCTCGGCCTGCTGATCGCGCCAGGAGATCGGCACCAGGTAGGTGTCGCGGGCGCCGTCGGTGTACTCGATGCGCACCCGGTGCACCGACAGCACCGGGTTGCCGCGGTCGAGGAAGAAGCCGTCCTCGGTCACCCCGGCCCACTCGCGGCCCTTGCCGCCGAACCACCGCTGCTGCGGGATCCACTCGCGGAACAGGTCGATCAGTGCGCTCATCGGGCATCTCCGGACTCGTCGGACGGCTCGTCGGCGGCGCTCACCACGCCCGCGGCCAGCAGGGAGTCGGCCACGGCGCTGGAGGTGGCGCTGGCCCAGTCCTCGTGCTCGTCGGGGGCCGGCTCGGTCGGCTTGGAGAGCTCGAACCAGTAGAAGCCGTGCCCGGCGAGGGTGAGCATGTACGGCAGGACGCCGATCTGCGGGAACTCCACCCGCCCGGTGAGCTCGATCGGCGTGTAGCCCTCGAAGCGGCGCAGGTCCAGCTCGACCGGCTGCGGGAAGCGCGACAGGTTGTTGACGCAGAGCACGACGTCGTCGCCGAACTCGCGCACGAACGAGAGCACCGTGGGGTTGCGCGACCCGATCTCGGCGTAGCTGCCCAGCCCGAACGTCGGGTGCTGGCCGCGGACCTGGATCATCCGGCGGACCCACTGCAGCAGCGAGTTGGTGTTGCGCAGCTGCGACTCCACGTTGGTGACCTGGTAGCCGTACACCGGGTCGGCGTTGAGCGGCAGGTACATGCGCTGGGGGTCGGCGGTGGAGAAGCCGCCGTTGCGGTCCGGGGTCCACTGCATGGGGGTCCGGACGCCGTCGCGGTCACCGAGCCAGATGTTGTCGCCCATGCCGATCTCGTCGCCGTAGTAGAGGACCGGCGAGCCCGGCAGGCTCAGCAGCAGCGCGTTGAACAGCTCGAGGGTGTTGATGTCGTTGTCCAGCAGCGGGGCCAGCCGCCGGCGGATGCCGATGTTGGCCTTCATGCGGGGGTCCTTGGCGTACTCGTCCCACATGTAGTCGCGTTCCTCGTCGGTGACCATCTCGAGGGTCAGCTCGTCGTGGTTGCGGAGGAAGACGCCCCACTGGCAGTTGTCCGGGATGTCCGGCGTCTGCGCCATGATCTCGGAGATGGGGAAGCGCTGCTCCCGGCGCACCGCCATGAACAGGCGCGGCATGACCGGGAAGTGGAACGCCATCTGGCACTCGTCGCCGTTCTCGCCGAAGTACTCGACGACGTCGGCCGGCCACTGGTTGGCCTCGCAGAGCAGGACCGTGTCGGGGTAGTTGGCGTCGACGACCTTGCGCACCTCCTTGAGGAACTCGTGCGTGCGCGGGAGGTTCTCGCAGTTGGTGCCCTCCTCCTCGAAGAGGTAGGGCACGGCGTCGAGCCGGAAGCCGTCGATGCCGAGGTCCAGCCAGAAGCGCAGGGCGTCGATGATCGCCTCCTGCACCTTCGGGTTCTCGAAGTTCAGGTCGGGCTGGTGGGAGAAGAACCGGTGCCAGAAGTACTGCTTGCGCACCGGGTCGAACGTCCAGTTGGAGCTCTCGGTGTCGACGAAGATGATCCGGGCGTCGGCGTAGCCGGTGTCGTCGTCGGCCCAGACGTAGAAGTCGCCGTACGGGCCGTCGGGGTCGCTGCGGCTGGCCTGGAACCACGGGTGCTGGTCCGAGGTGTGGTTCATGACGAAGTCGATGATCACGCGCATGCCGCGGGCGTGGGCCTCGTCGAGGAACTCCTTGAAGTCCTCGATGGTGCCGAACTCGGGCAGCACCGCCGTGTAGTCGCTGACGTCGTAGCCGCCGTCGCGCAGCGGGGAGGCGAAGAACGGCGGCAGCCACAGGCAGTCGACGCCGAGCCACCGCAGGTAGTCCAGCTTGTCCTTCATGCCGCGCAGGTCGCCGACGCCGTCGGCGTTGCTGTCGGCGAAGCCGCGGACGAGGACCTCGTAGAAGACCGCGCGCTTGTACCACTCGGGGTCGGTCCCCGGCGGCGGGAGCGCGGACCGGTTCGCGGGGGAGTCGGGGACGGGAACGTTCATCGGGAGCGGGTGCCCCTCTCCTGTCGTGCCGGGGGGTGGAAGTCGTCGGCCCCGTCCCCGGTCCCGCTCCGAGCGGAGCCGGGGGCCGGGAGGACGGGGTCCTCCGTCAGTCGACCGGCGGGGGGAACTGCACCGGCCGCGGGAAGGTGACGGCGAAGACGTGGGCGGGTTCCCGGTAGGGGTCGAGCTCCACGTAGTTGAACTGGCCCCAGTCGTAGCGGGCACCGGTCAGCTCGTCGGTGACCCCGAAGCGCTCGTGCCAGTCCAGGCCCAGTGCCGGCAGGTCCAGCGCCGTCGTCCCGATCTGGGTGTCGCGGCTGGACAGGTTCACGACGACGATGACGGCGTCGTCCGAGCCCGGGTCGGTCTTGGAGAAGCAGAGCAGGTTGGGGTTGTCGACCTGGTGGAAGCGCAGCGTGCGCAGCTGCTGCAGCGCCGGGTGGGCGCGCCGGACCTCGTTGAGCCGCCGCAGGTACGGGGCGAGGCTCCGGCCGGACGCCTCCGCGCCGGCCCAGTCGCGCGGGCGCAGCCTGTACTTCTCGCTGTCCAGGTACTCCTCGCTGCCCGGCTTCACCGCCACGTGCTCGAAGAGCTCGAACCCCGAGTAGACGCCCCAGGTGGGGCTCATCATCGACGCGAGCACGGCGCGGATCTTGAACATCGGCGGGCCGCCGAACTGCAGCGACTCGTGGAGGATGTCCGGGGTGTTCACGAAGAAGTTGGGCCGCATGTAGTGGCAGTTCGCGGCCAGCTCCCGGCCGTACTCCTCCAGCTCCT
Source organism: Blastococcus sp. SYSU DS1024 (assembly GCF_054050795.1). Taxonomy (NCBI): domain Bacteria; kingdom Bacillati; phylum Actinomycetota; class Actinomycetes; order Geodermatophilales; family Geodermatophilaceae; genus Blastococcus; species Blastococcus sp. SYSU DS1024. The sequence goes on along the minus strand of NZ_JBJHAA010000004.1, from coordinate 117,314 downwards.
CGCGCCCGGTGCGCCAGGTGAAGTACGTGTAGGACTGCGTGAACCCGATCCGCGCGAGCTGGTGCATCATCGCCGGCCGGGTGAACGCCTCGGCGAGGAAGAGCACGTCCGGGTCGGTCTTCTTGACCTCCCAGATGAGCCAGTGCCAGAAGTTCAGCGGCTTCGTGTGCGGGTTGTCGACGCGGAAGATCCGGACCCCGGCGTCCATCCAGACACGCACCACGCGCAGGCACTCGGCGTAGATGCCCTCGGGGTCGTTGTCGAAGTTGATCGGGTAGATGTCCTGGTACTTCTTCGGCGGGTTCTCCGCGTAGGCGATCGTGCCGTCGGGCTTGGTCGTGAACCACTCCGGGTGCTCGGCCACCCACGGGTGGTCCGGAGCGGCCTGCAGCGCGAAGTCGAGCGCGACCTCCATGCCCAGCTCCCGGGTGCGGGCGACGAAGGCCTTGAAGTCGTCCATGGTGCCCAGCTGCGGGTGGACGGCGTCGTGCCCGCCCTCGTCGCTGCCGATGGCCCACGGCGACCCCACGTCGTCGGGGCCCACGTCGTGCGGGTTCCCGCCGGGGAACTGGCTGGAGTTCGGGCCCTTGCGGTTGACCTTGCCGATCGGGTGGATCGGGGGCAGGTAGACCACGTCGAAGCCCATGTCCGCGATCGCCGGCAGCCGGTCGGCGGCGGTGGTGAAGGTGCCGTGGGTCGGGACGCCGCCGACGACGGGCCCCTCCGACCGCGGGAAGAACTCGTACCAGGAGCCGTAGAGGGCCTCGCGACGGTCGACCCACACCTCGTACCGGGGGGAGCGGGTGACCAGCTCGCGCACCGGGTGCTCGTAGAGGTAGCGCTGGAGCCCGGCGGCCAGCGCCGGGGCGATGCGCACCGTCAGCTCCTGCGAGGTGTCGCGGAGCGCGGCGGCGGCGGCCTCCACCCGGCCGCGCCAGTCCTCCGCGGCGCCGGCGGCGACCCGGTCGAGCAGCCGCGCGCCCTCCTCCAGGTCGTTGGCCAGCTCGTCGGCGCCCTGCCCGGCCTCGACCTTGACCTCGACGGCGTGCCGCCAGGTGGCCAGGGGGTCGCTCCAGGCCTCGACGCAGAAGGACCAGGAGCCCTCGCGGTCGGGGACCACGGTGGTGAGCCAGCGGTCCGGTTCCTGCCCGTACTTCGCCAGGCGGCGCAGCGGGCCGGGGTCGTCCTCGGCGCCGGGCGGGATCCACACGACGTTGGCCGCGACGGCGTCATGGCCCTCGCGGAAGACGGTGGCGGTGATCGGCAGGTGTTCACCGACCACCGCGCGGGCCGAGAAGGACCCGCAGGACACGACAGGGGCGACATCGGTGATGCCGAGGCGGAGATCAGCGCGGCCAGTCATCGCCGACCACGCTACTGAGCTGCCGCCTCACCAGCATCTCGGCCGCTCGTCCGCAGCTCCCGCCTCACCCGTCCGGGGTCGGCGGCGGGCTCCGGCGAGCTCCGCGGGGCACCGCGCGACGAACGCGACGGAGGGCCCGGAACTCGTTAGGCTCGCCGGGTGCGAGCTCTCCGTCGGTTCACCGTCCGCGCGGCTCTGCCGGAGCCGCTCCTGCCCCTCTCCCAGCTGGTGACGAACCTGCGCTGGTCCTGGCACGTCGAGACCCGCGACCTGTTCGAGGCGCTCGACCCCGAGCTGTGGGGCCGCTGCGGCGGCGATCCGGTGCGCGTGCTGGGGGAGGTGTCGGCCGAGCGGCTGGCCACCCTGGCCAAGGACCGGCGGTTCGTCCGCCGGCTGACCGACGCGGTCGACGACCTGGAGGAGTACCTCGCCACCCCCCGCTGGTACCAGTCGCTGGGCGAGGAGGCGCCGCGGACCATCGCCTACTTCTCCGCCGAGTTCGGCATCAGCGAGGTGCTCCCGCAGTACTCCGGCGGCCTGGGCATCCTCGCCGGCGACCACCTGAAGGCCGCCTCCGACCTCGGCGTCCCGCTGATCGGCGTGGGCCTGCTGTACCGGGCCGGGTACTTCAGCCAGGGGCTGTCCGCCGACGGGTGGCAGCTCGAGCACTACCCCTCGCTGGACCCGCACGGCCTGCCGATCAAGCTGCTCCGCCAGGCCGACGGCTCCGCCGTGGTCATCACCGTGCCGCTGCCGGAGGGGCGAACCCTGCACGCGCACGTCTGGCGCGCGCAGGTCGGCCGGGTCTCGCTGCTGCTGCTGGACAGCGACATCGAGGAGAACGCCCCGGGCGAGCGGCTGGTCACCGACCGGCTCTACGGCGGCGACGAGGACCACCGCCTCCGGCAGGAGATGCTGCTGGGCATCGGCGGGGTGCGGGCGCTGCGCGCCTACTGCTCGCTGACCGGCACCCCGCAGCCGGAGGTGTTCCACGCCAACGAGGGCCACGCCGGCTTCCAGGGCGTCGAGCGCATCCGGGAGCTCACCGAGGCGCACGGTCTCACCTTCGCCGAGGCGCTCCAGGCCGTGCGCGCCGGCACCGTCTTCACCACCCACACCCCTGTCCCGGCCGGCATCGACCGGTTCCCGAAGGCGCTCATCGAGCGCTACTTCGCGGGCTTCGGCGTGCCGATGGACCAGCTGCTCCCGCTGGGCGCCGAGGACGACCCGGCGAAGTTCAACATGGCGCACATGGGCCTGCGCCTGGGCCAGCGGGCCAACGGGGTCAGCGCGCTGCACGGGCACGTCAGCCGGGGGATGTTCAACGACCTGTGGCCGGGGTTCGACGAGGGCGACGTGCCCATCAGCTCCATCACCAACGGCGTGCACGCACCCACCTGGACCGCGCGCGAGCTGGTCGAGATGGGCACCCAGACCTCCAGCCAGGGCGATCCGGTGTCCGTCGACGGGCCGGTCCACTTCGACGGCGTGGACCGCATCCCCGCCGCCGAGCTCTGGGCGACCCGGCGGACGCTGCGCGGCCGCCTCGTCGACGAGGTGCGCCGGCGCATCCGGGAGACCGCGCTGTCCCGCGGGGCGACCGAGACGGAGGTGGGGTGGACCGACACCGCCTTCGACCCCGACGTGCTCACCATCGGCTTCGCCCGCCGGGTGCCCTCGTACAAGCGGCTGACGCTGATGCTGCGCGACCCGGAGCGGCTCAAGGCCCTCCTCCTCGACCCCGAGCGGCCGCTGCAGCTGGTCATCGCCGGGAAGAGCCACCCCGCGGACGACGGCGGCAAGCGGCTCATCCAGCAGATGGTGGAGTTCGCCGACGACCCGGAGATCCGCCACCGGATCGCGTTCCTGCCCGGCTACGACATCGGGATGGCGCGCTACCTCTACTGGGGCTGCGACGTCTGGCTGAACAACCCGCTGCGCCCGCTGGAGGCCTGCGGCACCTCGGGCATGAAGGCCGCGCTCAACGGCGGGCTCAACCTCTCCATCCGCGACGGCTGGTGGGACGAGTGGTTCGACGGGCAGAACGGCTGGGCGATCCCCACCGCCGACGGCGTCGCCGACCCCGAGCGCCGCGACGAGGTGGAGGCCCGGGCGATCTACGAGCTGCTGAGCACCCAGGTGCTGCCGCGCTTCTACGAGCGGGACAGCGACGGCGTGCCGGGGCGCTGGGTGGAGATGGTGCGGCACACCCTGCGCGAGACCGGCCCCAAGGTCCTGGCCACCCGGATGGTCCGCGACTACGTCCGCGGGCTGTACGTGCCGGCGGCCGGCTCGGCCCGGGCGATGGCCGCCGACGGCTACGCGCCGGCGCGCACCGAGGCCTCGTGGCGGGCGCACCTGCTGTCCCAGTGGCACGACGTGCGCGTCGCCCACGTCGAGGCGACCGGCGCCGGCGACACCCCGGAGATCGGGTCGACCCTCGCGCTGAGGGCCGAGGTCGAGCTGCCGGGGCTGCAGCCCGGCGACGTCCAGGTGCAGGCGGCCTACGGCCGGGTCGACGACGCCGACGGGCTGCACGAGGTGACCACCGTGCCCATGGCCCACGAGCACACTGACGGGTCGCGGCACTGGTTCACCGCCACGGTTCCGCTGGAGCGGACGGGCGCCTTCGGCTACACGGTGCGCGTCCTCCCGCACTCGGAGCACCTCGCCGATCCGGCGGAGCTCGGCGTGGTGAGCACCGCCTGACGGGGAACCAGCGGGCACTCGAGCCACGCCGGCCACAGTGACCTCGTGTGATGTCGTCGCGCCCCGGCGTGGCGGTGGCCCGCGGCCAGCCAAGACGCTCGTGCATCACTAGGCTGGACGCCATGCCCGACCGCTGTGAAGTGCTCCCCGGAGATGCCGTCGTCGCCCGCCGTGGCGGCGGCCTGCTGTGGGTCGACGCTCCCGGCTCGCCCGCCCTCGTGTCGGCCCTGCACGCCTGCCTGGGCGTGACGGGTCCCGGGGCCGACCGCGTCCTGACCGCCGTCGCCGGTCAGCTGAGCTCGCTCGCCTCCGGCAGCGTGTCCTTCGCCCTCGTCCTCACCGCCGACGCCGGGACCGGTGTCGCGCTGTGGGCGGGCAAGGGACAGCCGGCCGTCGACGGCGTCCCGGTCTCCGGGTCGTCGGTCGAGGGCGGCACCCTCGCCACCGGCTTCTCGCTGGGGCAGTCGCTCTACGTGGGCCCGGGTCAGTCGGCGCCGCGCACCCCGCCGGGCGTGAGCTACGACCTGGTCGAGGGCACCGTGCCCGGCGGTGGCGCCACGCTGCACCTGGCCGGCACCGCGGCGCCGGCCCCAGCCGCGGCCGCGGCCCCGGCGCAGTCGTCGTTCTCGGCGGGCACGGACGCGGGCTTCGGCGCAGGCCGGGGCGCCTCGGCGTCGGCGGCCCAGCCCGACTCGGGTGAGCAGACCGCCTTCTGGCGCCCCGAGTCGACCGAGGCCACGCCGATCCTGCGGTTCGACGACGGCATGGTGGTCACCATCGACGAGGACCTCGTGCTCGGCCGGCGTCCCGACAACCACGAGATGGTCTCCAGCGGCTCGGCCCGCGCGGTCCCGATCGCCGACACCCAGAACGTGCTCTCCTCGGCCCACGCGGCGCTGACCCGCAGCGGCCGCGAGGTCTCGCTGGTCGACCTCGGCTCGCTCAACGGCACCCACGTCGCCGGCCCCGAGGCCACCGAGTGGACCCAGCTCGAGCCGGGGGTGGCGCACCCGCTCTCCGACGGCGACCGCCTGCTGCTCGGCTGGACGGTCATCACCTTCGAGCAGCCGGAGGAGTAGCCCCCCTTCCCGAGAGCCCCGGTCCGATGTCGGACCGGGGCTCTCGGCGTCTCAGGGCCGGCGCTCGACCCGCAGCAGCCAGACGCACCGGCCGGGCAGCTCCACCGGCCCGGGCGGCAGGAAGGTGAGCGCCGGCGGGGTGCCGCGGGCGTACTCGGTGGAGAGCACCAGCTCGTAGCCGTCGGCCCACGGCGGCCCGGGCAGCGTCACGGTCACCGGCTCGGGGCCGGCGTGCAGCTGCACCAGGTAGGAGTCGTCGAGCACCGGGTGGCCGTGCTCGTCGCGGTGCCGGATGCCGCGGCCGTCGAGGTACATGCCGACGGTCTGCAGGCCGGTGTCGAACCAGTCGCCGGTCGTGAGCTGGCCGCCGGCCGGGGCGAACCACGCGAGGTCCCGGGTGCCCTCGGTCCCCGCCAGCTCGTGGCCCTCGAAGAACGCCTCCTGCCGCAGCACCGGGGCGCCGCGCCGCAGCCGGACCAGCCGGGTGACGAAGGCGAGCAGGTCCTCGTCGGCGTTCTCCCAGTCCAGCCAGGAGAGCTCGTTGTCCTGGCAGTAGGCGTTGTTGTTGCCCCCCTGGGTGCGGCCCAGCTCGTCCCCGGCGGTGAGCATCGGCACCCCGGTGGAGAGCAGCAGCGTGGCCAGCAGGTTGCGCACCTGGCGCGCCCGCAGGGCGAGCACCTCGGGGTCGTCGGTGGGGCCCTCGACGCCGCAGTTCCAGTTCCGGTTGTGGCTCTCGCCGTCCCGGTTCTCCTCGCCGTTGGCCTCGTTGCGCTTGTGCTCGTAGGTGACCAGGTCGCGCACGGGGAAGCCGTCGTGCGCGGTGACGAAGTTGACCGAGGCGAACGGCCGGCGGCCGTCGGAGCGGTAGAGGTCCGAGGAGCCGGTCAGCCGGTAGGCGAGGTCGCGCACCCCGACGTGGGCGCCCGCCCACACGTCCCGCACGGTGTCGCGGTACTTGCCGTTCCACTCCGTCCACGGGGGCGGGAAGTTGCCGACCTGGTAGCCGCCGGGGCCGATGTCCCACGGCTCCGCGATCAGCTTGACCTGGCTGACCACCGGGTCCTGGTGCACGACGTCGAAGAAGGCCGAGAGCCGGTCGACGTCGTGCATGGAGCGCGCCAGCGCGGAGGCGAGGTCGAAGCGGAACCCGTCGACGTGCATCTCGGTGACCCAGTAGCGCAGCGAGTCCATGAGCAGCCCCAGGACCGCCGGCCGGCGCACGTCGAGGGTGTTCCCGCAGCCGGTGTAGTCGGTGTAGCGGCCCGGGTTCTCCCCGTCGAGGCGGTAGTAGCCGGGGTTGTCGATGCCCTTGAACGACAGCGTCGGCCCGGTGTGGTCGCCCTCGGCGGTGTGGTTGTAGACCACGTCCAGGATCACCTCGATGCCGGCGGCGTGCAGCTCCTTCACCATCGTCTTGAACTCGGTTACCTGGCCCCCCGCGCTGCCGGAGGCGCTGTAGGCGGCGTGCGGGGCGAAGTAGCCGAGGGTGTTGTAGCCCCAGTAGTTGGTCAGCCCGCGCCGCAGGAGGTGCGGCTCGCTGACGAAGGAGTGCACCGGCAGGAGCTCCACCGCGGTGACGCCGAGCGCGAGCAGGTGCTCCACGAATGCCGGGTGGGCGAGGCCCGCGTAGGTACCGCGCAGGTGCGGCGGGACACCGGGGTGGCGGGCGGTCGCGCCCTTGACGTGCACCTCGTAGATGACCGTGTCGGACCACGATCGCCGCAGCGGGCGGTCCCCGTCCCAGGGGAACGGGTCGTGCACGACGACGCCGCGCGGCACGTACGGTGCGGAGTCCTGGTCGTCGGGGACGGCGGAGTCCGGTGCGCCGGACGGGTGGCCGAAGAGCGCGGTGTGCAGCCGGAGCTCGCCGTCGACGGCCCGCGCGTAGGGGTCGAGCAGCAGCTTGGCGGGGTTGAACCGCTGCCCCGAGAACGGGTCGTACCCGCCGTGCACGCGGTAGCCGTAGCGCTGCCCCGGGCCGATGCCCGGGAGACGGCCGTGCCAGACCTGGTGGGTGGTCTCCTCGAGGCGGTGCCGGTGCTCGGCGCCGTCGGGGTCGAACAGGCACAGGTCGACGGCGGAGGCGCCGGCCGACCACAGCGCGAAGTTCGTCCCGCGGCCGTCCCACACCGCGCCCAGGGGGGCTGGCGCGCCGGGGAGCACGTCGAGGAGCGGGTGGCCGGCGGCCGGGAGATCGGTCACCGGGCGATCGTGCCAAGTCCTCGCCCGGAGCGGGCGCACCGACCGCCGCGGCGCTTGGTTGGATGGGGGCGTGGCGAACCCTGACGCCCCCGAGGGGGCGGTCGTACGGATGACCGGGGTCGACGTCGTCCGGGGCCAGAACCACCTGCTCCGCGGCGTCGACTGGGCGGTGGAGGAGGACCACCGCTGGGTGGTGCTCGGGCCCAACGGGGCGGGGAAGACGACGCTCCTGCAGCTGGCGGCCGCGCAGCTGCACCCGACCCGGGGAGAGGTGCAGCTGCTGGGCGAGACGCTCGGGGCCGTCGACGTCTTCGAGCTGCGGCCCCGCATCGGGCTGACCAGCGCCTCGCTCGCCCAGCGGATCGCGCCGGCGGAGCGGACCGGTGACGTCGTCGTGTCCGCCGGTTACGCCGTCGTGGGCCGCTGGCGGGAGCGCTACGACGTCCACGACCTCACCCGGGCGGGGATGCTGATGGCGCAGTGGGGCGTCGCCCAGTACGCGCACCGGCCCTTCGGCACGCTCAGCGAGGGGGAGCGCAAGCGGACGCAGATCGCCCGCGCGCTGATGCCCGACCCCGAACTGCTGCTGCTCGACGAGCCCGGTGCCGGGCTCGACCTGGGTGGGCGCGAGGACCTGGTGGCCCGGCTGTCGGACCTCGCGCGCTACCACTACGCGCCCGCGCAGGTGCTGGTCACGCACCACGTCGAGGAGATCCCGCCGGGCTACACCCACGCGCTGCTGCTGCGGGAGGGTGAGGTCGTGGCCTCCGGTGCGGCCGACGACGTCCTCACCGCGCAGCACCTGTCCGACACCTTCGGGCTCCCGCTCGAGCTGACCCGCACCGACGGGCGCTTCACCGCGAGGCGCGCTCGCTAAGGTGCCCGGCATGGCATCGACGCCCGAGTTCGTGACCCTGCAGGTGGAGGACGGAGTCGGCACCATCCGGCTCGACCGGCCGAAGATGAACGCGATCGACGAGCAACTGCACCTGGAGGTGCGTGCCGCGGCGCTGGAGGCCGGTCAGCGCGACGACGTGCGCGCCGTGGTCATCTACGGCGGGGAGCGGGTGTTCGCCGCCGGTGCCGACATCAAGGCGATGTCGCAGCTCGACGCCACCGGCATGACCGCGTGGGGCCGGGAGCTGCAGGACTCCTTCCGCGCGGTGGCGCGGATCCCGCGGCCGGTCATCGCCGCCGTCACCGGCTACGCCCTCGGCGGCGGCTACGAGCTGGCCCTGTGCGCCGACTTCCGCGTGCTCGGGGCGGGCGCGAAGATCGGCCAGCCCGAGATCCTGCTCGGCGTCATCCCGGGCGCCGGCGGCACCCAGCGGCTGGCCCGGCTGGTCGGCCCGGCGAAGGCCAAGGACCTGGTGTTCACCGGCCGCCACGTGGGTGCGGAGGAGGCCCTGGAGATGGGGCTGGCCGACGCCGTCGTCCCCGACGCCGAGGTGTACGACACCGCCCTCGCCATGGCCCGCAAGCTCGCCGCCGGCCCGCCGCTGGCCCTGGCGGCGGCCAAGCGGGCGATCGACGAGGGCCTGGAGCTGCCGATCGACCAGGCGCTGGACCTGGAGAGCCGGCTGTTCGCCGAGCTGTTCGACACCGAGGACCAGAAGTCCGGGATGCGCTCCTTCCTGGAGAGCGGCCCGGGGAAGGCGACCTTCACCGGGCGCTGAACGCATCGGTCCGCCGCCGGAAGATCACCGAAGCGTCACCTGCCAGTACCCGGCATCGGGCGACCGGGTCCGCCACAATGCCCGAGGCCGTCCGACCGGGGTCAACGGGGCCCGGGCGCAGCGCGGCACCACACCAGGAGGACTAGTGCGACGCAGCACCATGAAGGTCGCCGTCACGGTCGTGACGGCGGGGCTGGCCCTGACCGCCTGCGGCTCCGAGGAGGGCGGCTCCGGCGGCAGCGGCTCGGACTGGGCCACCGCCACGTCCGCCGAGGACGGCGGCGGCATGGAGGCGCTCGTCGAGGCCGCGCAGGCCGAGGGCGAGCTCAACGTGATCGCACTGCCCGAGGACTGGGCCAACTACGGCACGATGCTGGACACCTTCAGCGAGAAGTACGGGATCGAGATCAACTCGGCCAACCCCACCGGCTCCAGCCAGGACGAGATCAACGCGGTCACGAGCCAGCGTGGCCAGGACCGGGCCCCCGACGTGCTCGACCTCGGCACGGCCTTCGCCCGGCAGGCGCAGCAGCAGGACCTGCTGGCCCCGTACCAGGTCGAGACCTGGGACGACATCCCCGAGGACCAGAAGGACGCCGACGGCCACTGGTACAACGACTACGGCGGCTACCTCTCGATCGGCTGCAACGCCACGATCGTCGGCGAGTGCCCGACCACCTTCGCCGACCTGCTCGACCCGCAGTACGCCGGCCAGGTGGCCTTGAACGGCAACCCGACCCAGGCCGCGGCCGCGTTCGGCGGCGTGTGGGCGGCGGCGCTGGCCAACGGCGGCAGCCTCGACGACATCGGCCCGGGCATCGACTTCTTCGTCGAGCTGAAGGAGGCCGGCAACTTCAACCCCGTCGAGAGCACCCCCGCGACCGTCGAGAGCGGTGAGACCCCGATCGTCCTCGACTGGGACTACCTCAACGCCTCCTACACCGAGGACCTGGCGGCATCCGGCACGACGTGGGAGGTCGCCGTGCCCTCCGACGGGCTGTTCGGCAGCTACTACAGCCAGGCCATCAGCAGGTACGCCCCGCACCCGGCGGCCGCCCGGCTGTGGCAGGAGTTCCTGTACAGCGACGAGGGCCAGAACATCTGGCTCAACGGTGGGGCCCGCCCGGTCCGCCTCCCCGTCATGGAGGAGGCCGGCACCGCCGACGCCGAGGCGCTATCGGCGCTGCCCGAGGTCGAGGGGACGGCGGAGTTCCCGACCCAGGAGCAGGAGACCGCGGCCCAGCAGGTCGTCGGCGAGCGCTGGAACGCGGAGATGTCGGGCTGAGCACCACCGCCGCCGCACCGGTCGCGCCGGCCCCTCGTCGCAGGGGCCGGCGCGTCCGCGCGCTGCCGTTCCTCGGTGCGGTCCCGTTCTTCCTGTACGTGGCCGTCTTCCTGCTGCTGCCGATCGGCGTGCTCGCGGTGGAGGCCTTCCGCGCCACCGACCCGGTCACCTTCCAGGAGACCTGGTCCACCGGCTCGATCGCCGAGATCACCCAGGGCCCCTACCGCCGCGCCTACCTCGGCAGCCTCCAGCTGTCGGCCGTCACCGCGGTGCTGAGCGCCGTCCTCGGGCTCGCGCTGGCCATGGCCGTGCTGCGCGCGAAGCGCGGCCGCCTGCTGCGCCGGCTGGTGCTCACGGCCTCGGGCGTGCTCGCCAACTTCGGCGGCATCCCGCTGGCCTTCGCCTTCCTCGCGACCATCGGCAGCCAGGGAGTGGTGACCGCCTTCCTGGGCGACACCCTCGGGCTGGGGCTGGGCGGGTTCTCGCTCACCTCCATGACCGGCCTGGCGCTGGTCTACCTCTACTTCCTGATCCCGCTCATGGTGCTGACGATCATCCCGGCGCTGGAGGCCCTGCGCCCGCAGTGGCGGGAGGCGGCCGACAACCTCGGGGCCACCGGCTGGCAGTACTGGCGCCATGTCGGGGGGCCGGTGCTCCTGCCGCCGGTGCTCGGCGCCACGATGCTGCTCTTCGCCTCGGCCTTCGCCGCCTACGCCACGGCGCGGGCGCTCGTCGGCAGCAGCGTGCCGCTGGTGACCCTGCAGATCGCCGACGCGCTGTCGAGCAACGTCGTCGTCGGCGCGGAGAACCTCGGCAAGGCGCTGGCGCTGGGCATGGTCGTGCTGGTCGGCCTGGTCATGGTCTTCTACGCCTGGGTCCAGCGGCGCACCCAGCGGTGGCTGACGTGACCGCGCTGGCCGAGAGCGTCGCCGACGGCGGCGCGGTGCCGCCCGACACCCCGGTGCGCCCGGCGCGACGGCGCGGCGCCGGTGCCTGGCGGATCGGCGTCCTCGTCCTCCTCGGCCTGTACTTCCTCGTGCCGATCGGGGCCTCGCTCTGGTACACCGTCCGGGACCGCGTCGAGGGCGGGGTCACCGGCCGCGTCTACGGCGCGATCCCGGGGGCCGAGGGGTTCGCCGAGGCGTTCGGGCGCTCGCTCCTGCTGGCCGGCCTGACCGCCGTCCTGGCGCTGCTGCTCATGGTGCCGACGATCGTGCTCGTCGAGCTGCGCCTGCCCCGGTTGCGCACGACCGTCGAGCTGCTGACCCTCGCCCCGCTGGTGGTGCCCCCGATCGCGCTGGTCGTCGGCGTGCGCAGCGTGCTGGCCTGGGCGCCGGACCACTTCTACGGGACCCCGCTGGCCGAGGCGATGTTCGCGCTCCAGCGCCCCTCGCTGCCGTGGATCCTGGTCCTCGTCTACGTCGTGCTGGCCCTGCCCTTCGTCTACCGCGCGCTCGACGCCGGCGTGCGCGGCGCGGACCTGCGGACCCTGACCGAGGCCGGCCGCAACCTGGGCGCCTCCTGGCCGCGGGTGCTGGTCTCGGTCGTGCTGCCGGTGCTGCGCACGTCGGTGCTCAACGCGGCGTTCCTCACCGTCGCCCTGGTGCTCGGCGAGTTCACCGTCGCCTCCATCCTCGGCTTCGAGACCTTCCCCACCTGGATCGTGCGCATCTCGGGGTCCCAGCCGCAGCTCTCGGTCGCGGTGTCGGTGCTCTCCCTGGTCCTCACCTGGCTGCTGCTGCTGCTGATCTCCGCGCTCGACCGGCGCCGGGGCCCGAAGGAGAGTTCATGACCACCGCCTCCGCGCTCACGCAGGACCGGGCCGCCACCGCCGGGGCCGGCGTCGCCGTGCGCCTGGACGGGCTCACCCGCCGGTACGGCTCCGTCGTCGCCCTCGACGGGCTGGACCTGGACATCGCCGCCGGGGAGTTCCTCGCCCTGCTCGGCCCCTCCGGCTGCGGCAAGACGACGGCGCTGCGGGCGATCGCCGGCTTCGACCGCCCCGACGGTGGGCGGGTCCTGCTCGACGGCCGCGACGTCACCGACGTGCCCCCGAGCAAGCGGGACATGGGCATGGTCTTCCAGGCCTACAGCCTGTTCCCGAACCTGACGGTCGCGGAGAACGTCGCCTTCGGGCTGCGCGTGCGCCGCCGCGGCAAGGCCGAGCAGGTGGCCCGGGCCGCCGAGCTCCTGGAGCTCGTGGGCCTCGCCGACCGGGGGAACCGGTACCCGCACCAGCTCTCCGGGGGGCAGCAGCAGCGGGTGGCGCTGGCCCGCGCGCTGGCCGTCGCCCCCCAGGTGCTGCTGCTCGACGAGCCGCTGTCCGCGCTGGACGCCCAGGTCCGGGTCCAGCTCCGCGAGGAGATCCGGCGGATCCAGCTGGAACTCGGGATCACCACGGTGTTCGTGACCCACGACCAGGCCGAGGCGCTCTCGGTGGCCGATCGGGTCGGGGTGATGCGTGCGGGCCGGCTCGAGCAGGTGGCGAGCCCCGACGAGCTGTACGAGCGCCCCGCCACGGCGTTCGTCGCGGAGTTCGTCGGCACGATGAACCGGTTGCCCGCGGTCCTGTCCGGCGGCGCGGTGGAGCTCCTCGGCGTCCGCCGCCCGGTGACGGGGGCGACCCCCTCCGGAGGGCCGGTCGTCGCGCTGGTCCGGCCGGAGTCGCTGCTGGTCGCCGCCGATCCGGCGGGCCCGGGGCGCGTGGTGACCCGCACCTTCTCCGGCGCCTCCACCCGCGTGCTCGTCGCGCTGCCCGGCGGCGTCGAGGTGCGGATCGACGTCGCCAGCGCCGGAAGCCGGCAGCTGACCCCCGGCGCCGCCGTCACGGTGACCCCCGCAGACCGTCCCGTGCTGGTCGTGCCGGCCGAGCCCGGAGCCGACGGGGCGTAGCGTCGGGTGCGTCCCCGTCCACGTCGCGCACCGGCCGTCCGAGCCGCTGCCGGGCCGGGAGCACCCCGTTGCGTGCCGGTAGCCCCGGCCGAGTCAGGTTCCGCCATGACCACCGTCCTGTCCCACCCGGTCGCCACCGAGCAGCCTGCCGGAGCCCTCTCCTGCACCGCCTGCCCGCACCCGCTCGCCGGGCACGACCGGATCTCGCTGCGCTTCTGCGCGGCGACCCGGGCCCACGCCGGCGCGCGGGGGTGCGTCTGCCCGCGGTGATCCCGCCGGCGTGCGCGATCATGCTGCGGTGACCGAGCACCGCGCGGACATCGACCGGTCCGACCCCGGCGGCCGGGCGTGGGTCGACCGCGCCGTCTCGGCCGTCGAGGCCGACGCGCGGCGCAGCGCGGACACCCACCTGCTGGTCTACCCGCTGCCGCCGGAGTGGGGGGTCGACCTCTACCTCAAGGACGAGTCCACCCACCCGACCGGCAGCCTCAAGCACCGGCTGGCCAGGTCGCTGTTCCTCTACGGGCTGTGCTCGGGGCAGATCACCGAGGGCAGCACGGTCGTGGAGGCCTCCAGCGGGTCGACGGCGGTGAGCGAGGCCTACTTCGCCCGGATGCTCGGCCTGCCCTTCATCGCGGTGATGCCGCGGTCCACCAGCCCGGAGAAGGTGGCGCTCATCGAGTTCCACGGCGGGCGGTGCCACTTCGTCGACCGGGCGCCGGAGATGTACGACGAGGCCCGCCGGCTGGCCGACGAGTGCGGGGGGCACTACCTCGACCAGTTCACCTACGCCGAGCGCGCCACCGACTGGCGCGGCAACAACAACATCGCCGAGTCGATCTTCGAGCAGCTCGCCGCCGAGCGGCACCCGGTGCCGGAGTGGGTCGTGGTCGGGGCCGGCACCGGGGGGACCAGCGCCACCATCGGCCGGTACCTCCGGTTCCGGCGGCACCCCACGCGGCTGGCCGTGGTCGACCCGGAGAACTCCGCCTTCTTCCCCGCCTACGCGGCCGGTGAGCCGGGCTGGACGACGGGGACGCCGTCGCGCATCGAGGGCATCGGGCGGCCGCGCGTGGAGCCCTCGTTCGTGCCGACCATCGTCGACCGGATGATCGCGGTGCCCGACGCAGCGTCGCTGGCCGCGATGCGGCACCTGGAGCAGGTCACCGGACGCCGGGCGGGGGGCTCGACGGGCACGAACCTGTGGGGCGCCTTCGCGCTGGTCGCCGAGATGGTCGCCGCCGGGCGGCAGGGGAGCGTGGTGACCCTCCTGTGCGACGGCGGCGAGCGGTACGCGCGCACCTACTACTCCGACGACTGGGTGGCGGCGCAGGGTCTGGACCTGGCCCCGCACGCGGAGACGCTGCGCCGGTTCGCCCGGACCGGGGAGTGGCCTGAGTCACCTCGCGGCGGAGCGTGATCCGGCTCACCCGCCCCTCGTCCCGCCGCGCCGTTACCGAGCAGTAGCCTCCATGATCGGTGCAGATCTCTTTGTGAGTGCCTGCGGGCCCCGTGCCCGTGCCCCCGACCCCATCGCGGAGGTAGGTCTGGCGATGAACATCGTCGTTCTGGTCAAGCAGGTCCCCGACTCCGGCAGCGAGCGCAAGCTCGACGCGTCGGACAACACCGTCGCCCGCGCCACCGCGGACAACGTCATCAACGAGATGGACGAGTACGCCATCGAGGAGGCGCTCACCATCAAGGAGGCGCAGGGCGGGGAGGTCACCGTCCTGACCGTCGGCCCCGACGACGCCACGGACGCCATCCGCAAGGCGCTGTCCATGGGCGCCGACAAGGCCGTCCACGTCAGCGACGAGGCGATCCACGGCTCGGACGCGTCGCAGATCAGCGCCGTCCTGGCCGCCGCCCTGCAGCAGCTCGAGTACGACCTGGTCATGTGCGGGGCCGAGGCCACCGACAGCCAGATGAGCGTCATGCCCGCGCTGCTGGCCGAGCGCCTGGGCATCCCGCAGCTCTCCGGCGCCCGCAAGGTCACCATCGACGGCGGCACCGCCAAGGTCGAGCGCCAGACCGACGGCGGCTACTGGGCCCTCGAGGCGCCGCTGCCCGCGATCATCTCCACCTGGGACACGATC
Source organism: Blastococcus sp. SYSU DS1024 (assembly GCF_054050795.1). Classification (NCBI taxonomy): domain Bacteria; kingdom Bacillati; phylum Actinomycetota; class Actinomycetes; order Geodermatophilales; family Geodermatophilaceae; genus Blastococcus; species Blastococcus sp. SYSU DS1024. The sequence continues at coordinate 102,012 of NZ_JBJHAA010000004.1, read as the reverse complement.
AACGAGCCGCGCTACCCCTCGTTCAAGGGGATCATGGCCGCGAAGAAGAAGCCGGTCGAGACCAAGACCCTGGCCGACCTCGGCGTCGACGCCTCCACCGTGGGCCTGGCCAACGCCACCACCCAGGTGCTCGACTTCGCCGGCCGTCCGCCGAAGGGCGAGGGCGTGAAGGTTCCCGACGAGGGCGACGGCGCGCAGAAGTTCGTCGACTTCCTCGCCAGCCAGAAGATCGTCTGAGCCCGGCCCGGATCGAAGGAAGAGGAGAAACCCATGGCAGAGGTTCTGGTCCTGGCCGAGCTCAACCCGGCCGGCGGCGGCGTCCGCAAGACCACCCTGGAGGCCCTCACCGCCGCCCGCGCGCTCGGTGAGCCCTCGGCCGTCGTCCTCGGCGCCCCCGGCACCGCGGCCGGCGTGCGCGACCAGCTCGCCGAGTACGGCGCGGCCACCGTCTACGTGGCGGAGTCGGCCGACATCGACGACTACCTCGTGGCCCCCAAGGCCGAGGTGCTCGCCCAGCTGGTGGGCGAGAAGTCGCCGGCCGCCGTCGTCATCCCGTCCTCCCCGGAGGGCAAGGAGATCGCCGCGCGCCTGGCCGTCAAGACCGGTAGCGGCTTCCTGACCGACGTCACCGAGATCGCCGCCGACGGCACCGCGACCCAGGCCGCGTTCGCCGGGGCGACGATCGTCCACTCGAAGGTCACCACCGGCACGCCGGTCTACACGCTGCGCGGCAACTCGGTCACCCCCGAGCCGGCTCCGGCCGCCGGGGCCGAGCAGCCCGTGTCGGTGTCGATCAGCGACGCGGCCAAGCAGGTCCGGGTCGTCGAGCGCGTCGTCGAGCAGAAGAGCAACCGCCCCGAGCTCACCGAGGCCTCGATCGTCGTCTCCGGTGGCCGCGGTGTGGCCAGTGCCGAGAACTTCTCGATCATCGAGGCCCTGGCCGACTCGCTGGGCGGTGCCGTCGGCGCCTCCCGCGCCGCGGTGGACTCCGGCTTCTACCCGCACAGCTTCCAGGTGGGGCAGACCGGCAAGACCGTCTCGCCGCAGCTGTACGTGGCCGTCGGCATCTCCGGTGCCATCCAGCACCGCGCCGGCATGCAGACCTCGAAGACCATCGTGGCCATCAACAAGGACCCCGAGGCCCCGATCTTCGAGCTGGCCGACTTCGGTGTCATCGGCGACCTGAACACGGTCGTGCCGGCCGCCACCGAGCAGATCAACGCCCGGAAGTAGGGGCGGGCCCCGCGGGGCCGCAGCACATCGCCGTCGAGCGCCGATCCCTCCGGGGGTCGGCGCTCGACGCGTGTCGGGGGACCGGGAAGCAGCCGGGGGCGCGGGTGGTTGCGCACGGCGTGGAGACCGGAGCGCCCCCGACGCTGTTCGACCGGGCGCACCGGCTGACCACCGCCGGGCTGCTGATGCTGGTCACCTTCGTCGCCTTCGAGGCGATGGCGGTGGCGACGGCGATGCCGACCGCGGTGGCGGAGCTCGACGGGCTCGCCTGGTACGCGTGGCCGTTCACCGCCTTCCTGGTCGCCTCCGTCGTCGGGATGGTGCTCGGCGGTGACCTCGGTGACCGCCGCGGGTCGCGGGTCGCGCTGCTGACCGGTGTGGCGGTGTTCGCGGCGGGGCTGCTCGCCGCCGGCGTCTCGGGGCACATGGCGGTGTTCGTCGCGGCGCGGGCGCTGCAGGGCGTCGGCGGCGGCGTCATCGCCGTCTCGCTGTACGTGGTGGCCGGGCAGGCGTTCGCCCCTGGGCTGCGGCCCCGGTTGTTCGGCGCGTTCGCCGCGGCCTGGGTGCTGCCGGCGCTGATCGGCCCGGTCGTCGCCGGGCTGCTCACCACCCACCTCAGCTGGCGGCTGGTCTTCCTCGGGCTGCTGCCGCTCATCCTCCTCGGCCTCGGCCTGGTGCTGCCCGCCGTCCGCGCGCTGCCCCGGCCGGGCGCGGCCGCGGCCCCCGTGTCCGCCCGCCGCTGGTGGGCGCTGCTGGCCGGCGTGGGCATCGGCGCGCTGCAGTACGCCGGGCAGCGCCTGGACCTCCTGGCCGCCGGGCTCGCCGTCGCCGGGCTGCTCGCCCTGGTCCTCGGCCTGCGCCCGCTGCTGCCCCCGGGTACCGCCGTCGCCCGGCCGGGGTTGCCCGCGGTGGTCGCCGGCCGCGGCCTGCTGGCCGGAGCGTTCTTCGGCATGGACGCCCTGCTCCCGCTGGCCCTCACCGAGCTGCACGGCTACTCGGCCACCGCCGCGGGGATCCCGCTCACCGCCGGCGCCCTGGGCTGGGCCACCGCCTCGCAGCTGCAGGGGCGCAACCCGCACTGGTCGCGGGTGCGCCTGCTGCGGCTCGGGTTCGCGGTCCTGACCGCGGGTCTGCTGGCCACGGCGGCCATCGCCGTCCCCGGCATCGGCGGCTGGCCGGCCTACGCGAGCTGGGCGGTGGCCGGGCTCGGCATGGGCCTGGGCATGCCGAGCCTCAGCGTCCTGCTGCTGGACCGCTCGTCCGACGCCACCCGCGGCGCGGACTCCGCGGCCTTCCAGATCGCCGACGTCACCGGCGCCGCGCTCTGCGTCGGCGTGGTCGGGGTCCTCGTCGCCGTCGCGGTCACCGGCGCGCTGACGATGCCGCTGGCGGTCGTGGCCGGGGTGGGAGTGCTCTCGGCCGTCGCGGTCACCGGCGCGGTGCTCGCCCCGCGTGCGGGTGGTTCCCCGACGGCGACAGCGGCCCCGGCCGTTCCCGCGTCTACCCTGAGCGCGTCATGACCTACTCGGAGCCGGTCTACCTCGACCACGCGGCGACCACGCCGATGCTGCCCGAGGTGCTCGCCGCGATGACCGAGCAGCTCGGCCGCGTGGGCAACGCCTCGTCGCTGCACGCCAGCGGCCGGGCCGCACGCCGCGCCGCCGAGCAGGCCCGCGAGCGGCTGGCCGAGGCGCTGGGCGCCCGGCCGTCGGAGGTGCTGTTCACCGGCGGCGGCACCGAGAGCGACAACCTCGCGATCAAGGGGCTGTTCTGGGCCCGTCGCGAGGCCGACTCCCGCCGTCGCCGGGTCGTGGTCAGCCCGGCCGAGCACCACGCCGTCCTGGACAGCGTCGAGTGGCTGGCCAAGCACGAGGGTGCCGAGGTCACCTGGCTGCCCGTCGAGCCGACGGGCAGGGTCACCCCGCAGGCGCTCGCCGAGGCGCTCGGCGACGGCGACGACGTCGCGGTCGCCAGCGTCATGTGGGCCAACAACGAGATCGGCACCGTCAGCGACGTCGCCGCGCTCGCGGCCACCGCGCACGGCGTCGGCGTCCCCTTCCACACCGACGCGGTGCAGGCGGTCGGGCAGGTGCTGGTCGACTTCGGCGCCAGCGGGGTCGACGCGCTCACGATGACCGGGCACAAGCTGGGCGGCCCCATGGGCGCCGGCGCCCTGCTGCTGCGCCGCGATGCCGAGTGCACGCCGCTGCTGCACGGCGGTGGTCAGGAGCGCGACGTCCGCTCCGGCACCCTCGACGTCGCCGCCATCGTCGGGCTGGCGGTGGCCGCGCACGCGGCGGTGGAGGGCCGCGTCGAGCGGGCTGCCGACCTGGCCCGGCTGCGCGACCGGCTGGTGGCCGGCGTCGCCGCGCAGGTGCCCGACGCGCAGCTCAACGGCGCCCCGCTCGACGACCTGGTGCGCTCCGGCCCCGGCCGGTTGCCCGGCAACGCCCACCTGTCGTTCCCCGGCGCCGAGGGCGACGCGCTCCTCATGCTGCTGGACGCCCGCGGCATCGAGTGCTCGACCGGGTCGGCGTGCAGCGCCGGGGTGGCCCGTCCCAGCCACGTCCTGCTGGCCGTGGGCGCCGACCCGGACCGGGCGCGCAGCTCGCTGCGGTTCAGCCTCGGGCACACCACCACCGACGACGACGTCGACGCCCTGCTCGAGGTGATCGCTCCCGTGGTCGAGCGTGCCCGCCGCGCCGGCATGGGACGGCGCTGACCGTGCGGGTCCTGGCCGCGATGAGCGGGGGAGTGGACTCCGCCGTGGCCGCGGCGCTCGCCGTCGACGCCGGCCACGACGTCACCGGGGTGCACCTGGCGCTCTCCCCGGACCGGCAGACGCTGCGCAGCGGGGCGCGCGGGTGCTGCAGCGTCGAGGACTCCCACGACGCCCGGCGGGTCGCCGACGAGCTCGGCATCCCGTTCTACGTCTGGGACATGGCCGATCGGTTCACCGAGGACGTGGTCGAGGACTTCGTGGCCGAGTACGCGGCCGGTCGCACGCCGAACCCCTGCCTGCGCTGCAACGAGAAGATCAAGTTCTCCGCCGTCCTGGACCGGGCGCGGGCGCTCGGCTTCGACGCCGTCGTCACCGGCCACCACGCGCGGCTGGTCGACGGCGAGCTGCGCCGGTCGGTCGACGCCGCGAAGGACCAGTCCTACGTGCTGGGCGTGCTGACCGCGGAGCAGCTGGCCGCGGCGATGTTCCCGCTCGGAGGCATGACGAAGGACCGCGTGCGGGAGATCGCGGCGGACCGGGGCTTCGCCGTCGCCACCAAGGCCGATTCGCACGACATCTGCTTCATCCCGGACGGCGACACCCGCGGGTTCCTCGCCCGCCGGCTGGGCAGCCGCCCCGGGCCGGTGGTCGACGCCGCCACCGGGGCGACCGTCGGCGAGCACGACGGCACCTACGGCTTCACCGTCGGCCAGCGGCGCGGCCTCGGGGTCAGCGCCGGTGACTCGCGTCCGCGCTACGTGCTGGGCATCGAGCCGGTGACCCGGACGGTGACCATCGGCACCGCCGACCTCGCCGGTGTGGAGCTCGTCGTCACCGGCGTCCCGACGTGGACCGGGGAGCCGCCGGTGCTGCCGTTCCGGGCGGAGGTGCAGCTGCGGGCGCACGGGACGCCCGTGCCCTGCGCCGTGACCGCCGACGATGCCGGCGGGCTGCGGATCCGGCTCGACGACGAGCAGCGCGGGGTGGCCGCCGGGCAGTCCGCGGTGCTCTACGAGCCCGACGCCGAGCGCGGTGACCGGGTGCTCGGGCAGGCCGCGATCCGAACCACCGGTGAACTCGGGGGAACGGTTCGTCACGGGGCCTTGGCATGAGTCGGGCCGCCCGCTAGCTTTCTCGCGAACCGTCTCCCCGATCGCGAGCGCGCAACTCGACCCCGTGCACCGCACCCGCAGGCCGTCCCTCCCGGCGGCCTGGTCCCGCACGCCCTTCTGGAGGACCTCCCGTGCGCAGAACGCGCGTCTCCCTGACCGCCACCCTGGCGGCGTCGGCCGTGGTGGTGGGCCTGCCGGCCGCGGCCTCGGCCGCCCCCGCCCCGGACCGCTACGCCGACGTCCCGGTCCAGCTCCTCGCGATCAACGACTTCCACGGCCGGATCTCCGACACCACGGGCAGCGACGCGACGTTGGTCACCGGTGAGGGCCCCGGCCCCGACGGCGTCACCGGCACCGCCGACGACGGCACCGTCCTGGTCGGCGGCGCCGCGAGCCTGGCGAGCACCGTCGAGGAGACCCGGGCCGCCTTCGTGCAGTCCGGCGGTGACGACGACTCGTCCCTCTTCGTCAGCACCGGCGACCTGATCGGTGCCTCGCCGTTCGACTCCAGCGTCTTCCAGGACGAGCCGACGATCGAGGTCTTCAACGCCCTGGGCCTGGACGTCTCGGTCGTGGGCAACCACGAGTTCGACCGTGGCACCGACGAGCTGCGCCGCATCTCGGCGGCCACCGACGGCACCTTCACCGACGACGTCGAGGCGTGCGAGGGCGTCGAGGTCGGGGTGACCGGCTGCTTCGAGGACAGCACCGGGGACGCGTTCCGCGGCGCCGACTTCCCCTACCTGGCGGCCAACGTCTACGCCAAGGGCACGGACGACCCGATCCTCCCCCCGTACCAGGTCTTCGACGTGGCCGGTGGCAAGAAGATCGCCCTCATCGGGGTGGTCACCGACACCACCCCGACCATCGTCTCCCCGACCGGCATCGCCGACGTCGACTTCGGCGACGAGGCCGAGGCGGTCAACCGCTGGGTCCCCGAGCTGCAGAAGCAGGGCGTCCAGGCCATCGGCGTCCTCCTGCACGAGGGCGGGGAGAACACCGGCGAGGACGCGGCCGGCTACAACGGCTGCGACGAGCTGACCGGCCCGGTCGTCGACATCAACGACCGGGTCTCCCCGGCCGTCGACCTGATCGTCAGCGCGCACAGCCACGCGAGCTACTCCTGCCTGGTGGCCGACCCCGCCGGCCAGCCGCGGCTGATCACCCAGGCCGGCTCCTACGGCCGCATGGTCAGCGACATCCGGCTGACGCTGGACGGCCGTACCGGTGACGTGCAGCGCGGGTGCGACTACCGGGCGGCGAACGTCCCGGTGCTGCGCGACAACCCGGACGCCGGGATCGCGGCGATCGTGGAGTACTGGGACGAGCGGTCCGCCGAGGCGGGTGACCGCGTCGTCGGCACCGCCAGCGAGGACATCCGCCGCGCCGGCACCTGGACCACCGACCCGACGACGGGGCAGCCGGTGTTCCGACCCGTCCGGGACGGCGAGTCGAGCCTGGGCAACCTGGTGGCGCAGATGCAGCTGGAGGCGCTGCAGGGCGACCCCGCCTACGGCGACCCGGTGCTGGCGTTCATGAACCCCGGCGGCCTGCGCGCCGACATCGAGGCCGGCGAGGTCACCTACGCCGAGCTGTTCACCGTCCAGCCGTTCGGCAACACGGTCAACGCGATCACCCTGACCGGGGCCGACATCCGCGCGGTGCTGGAGCAGCAGTTCCAGGCCGACCAGCCGCGCGCGAGCACGCTGCGGCTGGGCACCTCGGAGGGCTTCTCCTACCGCTTCGACACCGCCAACCCCTACGGGCAGCGGGTCGACCCGGCGTCGATCACCCTCGACCCCGACGGCTCCGGCCCGCAGCCGGCCGAGGTCATCGACCCCGCGGCCGGCTACCGGGTGGCGGCGAACTCCTTCCTGATCGCCGGCGGTGACTCCTTCACCGCCTTCACCAACGGGACGGACCCCGCCACGGGTCCGGTCGACGTCGAGACCGCCGTCGCCTACTTCGAGGCGGCTCCCGGCCCGGTCGCCCCGCCGGCGGCCGACCACGGCCAGCCGGGCAGCTTCCCCCTCCCGCCGGTGGCCACCGGTCTCAGCGGCACCGACGCCCCGGCGCAGCCGCCGGCGGTCGCCGACGGCATGAGCGCCGTGGCCGGCCCGTGCGACGCCACGGCCACCCTCTCCACGACCACCCCGGACCGCGGCGACGTGGTCTCGGTGACAGTGGCGGACTTCGGTCCCCGCGAGAAGGTGACCGCGGTGCTGTCCGACGGGCGCCGTCTGGCCGAGGGCCGGACCGACGCGCAGGGCACCGCGGTGATCCGGTTCCCCGTGCCGAAGAGGCTGCCGGCCGGCGAGTACACGGTGACGGTGACCGGCACCTCGGGTGAGTCGGCGACCACCGCCTTCACGCTCGGCTGAGGCGCCGCCCCGACCGGGCACGCAGACCGGAGGCCGGTTCCCCGCACCACGGGGGACCGGCCTCCGGCCGCTCGCCCTGCTGGTTCCCGACTGGCGGGCATCCGGGGAGCGTGATCGTGTTGGTGGCAGGTCCGCTCCGTCGAGGAGGTCACGTGCTCCCGTGCCGCCGTGCGGGCGTGCCGTTGCTGGCCCTCGCGCTGCTCCTCCTGGTGGGCTGCCGGAGCTCCGCGGCGCCTGCGGCGGACGACGGCGTCGCGGCGACCAGCGCGAGCCCGGCCCCGCTCGCCGACACGTCGGTGCAGCTGCTGGCGATCAACGACTTCCACGGCCAGCTGCGCCCGCCCCGCGGGGTTGCCGGGACCCTCGAGACGGGCACCCCGGGCCCGGGGGCCGACGGGCGGCCCGGCACCGAGGACGACGGTCCCCAGCTCGTCGGTGGCGCGGCGCACCTGGCCCGGACGCTGGCGGACCGGCGGGCCGACTTCGGCGGGGACCCGCAGGACTCGCTCACGCTCGGGGCCGGCGACCTGGTCGGTGCCTCGCCGTTCGCCCCCGGTGCGTTCCGCGACGAGCCCGCCATCGAGGTGCTCGACCAGCTCGGGCTGGACTTCACCGCGGTCGGCAACCACGAGTTCGACCGCGGGGTGCGAGAGCTGCTGCGGCTCTCGTCCGCCAGCGACGGCCAGTTCTCCGACGACGTGGAGGCGTGCGCGGGGGTCGAGGTCGAGGAGACGGGGTGCTTCGCCGACAGCACCGGGCGCTCCTTCCGCGGCGCGGAGTTCGGCTACCTGGCGGCCAACGTCGTCGACCAGCGGACCGGCGAGCCGATCCTGCCGCCCTACGCCGTGGTGCAGACCTCCGGCGGTGTCGAGATCGGCATCGTGGGGGTCGTCACCGCCGACACGCCCCAGATGGTGCTGCCCTCCCGGATCGCCGGCTACGAGTTCGGCGACGAGGCGGAGGCGGTGAACCGCTACGCCGGGGAGCTCCAGGACCGCGGCGTGGAGGCGATCGTGCTGCTGGTCCACGAGGGTGGGGCGCAGCAGGGGGCCTACGACGAGTGCGCCGGTGACCTGGGCGGTACGGCCGTCGAGGAGATCAACGCGGCGGTGACCCCGGCGGTGGACGTCGTCATCAGCGCCCACACCCACGGTTCCTACGACTGCCGGCTCCCCGACCCCGCCGGCGCCCCGCGCCCCGTCGTGCAGGGGGGCGCCCACGGGACGGCCGTCGTCGACCTCCGGTTCGTCGTAGGCGCCGACGGGGACGTGCGGCGGGGCACCCTGACGTCGTCCGTCGTGCCGGTCCTCCGCGCCGAACCGGACCCGGAGGTGGCGCGGATCGTCGAGCACTGGAGCAACCGGGCGGAGGAGAGCGGGGCCGACACCCCGGTCGCCGTGCTGACCGGGGACGTCCGGCGCGGACCCGGCCCGTCGTCCCCGCTGGGTGTGCTCGTCGGCGACGCGATGCTGGCGGCCGCGACCGCCGAGGTCGCCGGGGCGCCGCCGGTCGCGGCCTTCACCAGCAGCGGGAGCATCCGCGCCGACCTGGTGGTGCCGGGTGGGGCCGGCAGCGGGGAGGTCCGGCGCCGGGACGTCCACGCCGTCGCGTCGCTGCCCTACACCGTCGACGTCGTCACCGTCTCCGGGGCGGCGGTCCGGCGAGCGCTCGAGCAGCAGTTCACCGACGACGGCCGGCTCGGGCCGTTCCCGCTCGAGGTCTCCGGTGGTGTCGCGTACGCCTACGACCCCGAGCGCCCCGCCGGTGACCGCGTGGACCCGTGCTCGCTCGTGCTCGGCGGCCGGCCGGTCGATCCCGAGGGGAGCTACCGGATCGCGCTGACCTCGCACCTGCGGGCGGGCAGCGACGGGTACACGGCCTTCACCACCGGCGTCGGGACGGTCCGCGGGCCGGACCTGTCGGACGCGCTGGTGGAGTACCTCGCCGCCCGGTCGCCGGTCGACCCGCCGGCACCGGCCCAGGTGGTGGCCACCGCGGAGCGGTCGGCCTGCTGATCCGCCGACCGTCGCGGGGGGCGTCCGACCGGCGGACTAGCGTCGTGCGCATGGCTGCATCGACCGAGAGCGGGCGTCCGGCACCCGGGGCGTGGGGCCCCGCCTCCGGCGTCGGGTCGTTGCCCGGCGGCGACGCTGCCGAGGCGGCGCGCACCGTGGTGGGGGAGCTGCCGGGGTTCGCCCACCTCCCCGAGCTACCCGGCCGGGGCGCCGGGGCCGACATGCTGGGCCGCACCGCCGCCCTGCTGGTCGACCTCGCCGTCGACCTCACGCCCTCGGGCTGGCGGCTGGTGCCGCGGCCCGGGATCGACCAGCAGCGGGCCGAGGAGTTCCTCGCCCGGGACCTCGACGCGCTGCACGACGTGGCCGAGGACTGGACGGGGCCGTTCAAGGTGCAGGCCGCGGGGCCGTGGACGCTCGCCGCGGGGCTGGAGCGCACCCGGGGGGACCGGGCCGTCGTCGATCCCGGGGCGCGGCGCGACCTGGGCCAGTCGCTGGCCGAGGGGCTCTCCGCGCACGTGGCGGCCGTGCAGGCCCGGCTCCCCGGCGCGCGGATCGTGGTCCAGCTCGACGAGCCGTCGGTCCCCGCGGTGCTCCAGGGCGGGCTGCCGACCGCCAGCGGTTTCGGGAAGCTCCCGGCGGTCGCCGCCGACGCGGTCGAGCAGGAGCTGGCCGCCGTCCTGCGGGCGCTGCCCGGCCCCGTGGTGGTCCACTGCTGCGCGCCGCGCATGCCGCTCGCCCTGTTCCGGGCCGCCGGCGCGGCCGGCCTCTCGTTCGACCTGGGCCTGGTCCAGGACCTCGACGCGGTGGGTGAGGCGGTCGACGCCGGGGTGCACCTGCTGCCGGGCGTCGTCCCGGGCACCGACGCCCCGCTGCCGGTTCCGAAGGCGACGGCGTCGCGGGTGCAGGCGTGGTGGAGCGAGCTGGGCTTCGCCGCCGAGCGGCTGCCCGAGGCGGTGACGCTCACCCCCGCCTGCGGACTCGCGGGGGCGACGCCGTCCTACGCCCGGGCGGCGATGCGGCAGGTGCGCGAGGCCGCGAAGTACCTGCTGCCGGAGTAGCTCCTCAGCGCAGCTCGCCGACCTGGGTGCCGCGCCCGGCCGGGTGAGCGCCGGTTGACCGTCGTACCCGCCGGATACCGTTCGCCCGTGAGCACCGACGCCGACCTCGTCGAACCGTCCGTCACCCCGGTGGCCGACCGGGAGGACCTCACCGAGGTCCCGGACGACGTCCGCACCCGGCACCGCGACCTCTCCGAGGAGCTGGACCGGTACGCCTTCGCGTACTACGTGCGCGACGAGCCGCTGATCAGCGACGGCCAGTACGACGAGCTGATGGCCGAGCTCAAGGCGATCGAGGCCGCGCACCCGGCCCTGGTCACCCCGGACTCGCCCAGCCAGAAGGTCAACGGCGGCTTCACCGCGACCTTCGCCCCGGTGCAGCACCTGGAGCGCATGCAGAGCCTGGACAACGCCTTCAGCAGCGACGAGCTGTCGGCCTGGGCGGCGCGCGCCGAGCGGGAGGGCGCGGCGGGGGCGAGCTACCTGTGCGAGCTGAAGGTCGACGGGGTCGCCGTCGACCTGGTCTACGAGCGGGGGCGCCTGGTGCGTGCCGCCACCCGGGGCGACGGGGTGACCGGGGAGGACGTCACCGCCAACGTCCGCACGATGGGCGACGTCCCGCAGCAGCTCACCGGGGAGGACGTTCCGGAGCTGCTCGAGGTCCGCGGCGAGATCTACTTCCCGGTGGCGGCGTTCGCCGACGTCAACGCGGCCATGGTGGAGCAGGGGCGGCCGCCGTTCGCCAACCCGCGCAACGCCGCGGCCGGCTCGCTGCGGCAGAAGGACCCGAAGGTCACCGCGTCCCGCCCGCTGCGGCTGGTCGTCCACGGGCTGGGTGCCCGGACGGGGTTCGAGCCGGAGCGGCAGTCGGCGGCCTACGAGGGCCTGCGCGCGCTGGGGCTGCCGGTGAGCGACCGCTTCGAGGTCGTCCCCGACCTCGAAGGGGTGTGGGCCTTCATCGAGCGCTACCGCGAGCAGCGCCACTCGGTGGAGCACGAGATCGACGGCGTCGTGGTGAAGGTGGACCAGGTGGCGCTGCAGCGTCGGCTGGGGTCGACCTCCCGGGCGCCGCGGTGGGCGATCGCGTTCAAGTACCCGCCGGAGGAGGCGACGACGAAGCTCCTGGACATCCGGGTCAACGTCGGGCGCACCGGCCGGGTGACGCCGTTCGCCTTCATGGAGCCGGTGAAGGTGGCCGGCTCCACGGTGCAGCTGGCCACCCTGCACAACGCCAGCGAGGTGAAGCGCAAGGGTGTGCTGATCGGAGACACCGTCGTCATCCGCAAGGCCGGCGACGTGATCCCCGAGGTGCTGGGCCCGGTGGTCGCGGCCCGGACCGGCGACGAGCGCGAGTTCGTCATGCCGACCCGCTGCCCCGAGTGCGGCACCGAGCTGCGGCCGGAGAAGGAGGGCGACGCCGACATCCGCTGCCCCAACGCCCGGTCCTGCCCGGCGCAGCTGCGGGAACGGGTCTTCCACGTCGCCGGGCGCGGCGCCTTCGACATCGAGAACCTCGGTTACGAGGCGGCGGTCGCGCTGCTGGAGAGCAGGTTGCTCACGGACGAGGGCGATCTGTTCTTCCTCGACGAGGAGGCGCTGTGCCGCAGCGCCTTCTTCACGAAGAAGGACGGAGCCCTGTCGGCCAACGGGCGCAAGCTGCTGACCAACCTCCAGACCCGCAAGGAAGTCCCGCTCTGGCGGGTGCTCGTCGCGCTCTCCATCCGGCACGTGGGCCCCACCGCCGCCCAGGCGCTGGCCCGCGACTTCCGGTCGATGGACCGCATCATCGCCGCGAGTGAGGAGGAGCTGGCGGCCGCGGACGGCGTCGGGCCCACGATCGCGAGGTCGGTGCGCGACTGGTTCGCCGTCGACTGGCACCGCGAGGTCGTGGAGAAGTGGCGGCAGGCCGGGGTGCGCATGGCCGACGCGGCGGAGGACGCGCCGCCGGGACCGCTGACCGGCGTCACCGTGGTCGTCACCGGGTCGCTGCGTGACTTCAGCCGCGATCAGGCGATCGCGGCGATCCAGGAGCGGGGCGGCAAGGTGACCGGCTCGGTGTCGAAGAAGACCGGCTTCGTCGTCGTGGGTGCCGATCCGGGCAGCAAGTACGACAAGGCGGTGCAGGTGAAGGCGCCGATCCTGGACGACGACGGCTTCCGGGTGCTGCTGGAGCAGGGGCCGGAGGCCGCCCGCGAGATGGCGGCCATCGGCGACAGCAGCGAGTGATCAGCCCTTCCGCACCGTCGCCGTCGCGATCGCGGTGGCGACGGTGTGCCCGTCGGCATCGAGCAACTCGCCGGCGAGGAACGCGATCGCCCCACCGCGGCGCACCACGCGGCCACGGCCGGTGAGCGTGCCGGGCAGGGCGGGTCGGTGGAACTGCACGTGGAGATCCGTGGTGGGGGCCCACTCGCCTTCGCCGAGAGTCGCCACCAGCGCCGGTCCCATGGTGTCGTCCAGCATCGCGGCGAGCATCCCGCCCTGCACGTGCCCCACCGGGTTGAGGAACTGCTCGGTGGCCGTGAACACGACTTCGATGGTGCGTGCCTCCGGGTCGACGGCGACGAGCCGGAAACCGAGCAACCGGGCAGCCGGCGGTGCCTCGGCGCGGCCTTCGACGACGTCCCAGAACGGTCCGGTGCCCATGTCGGCGGAGGGTAGGGGTGGGTGCTGACCGTCGGGGTGACGTGGGTCAGAACGGCGGGGGAGTGGTGGTCGCGACCATGCCGGTCGGTGTGGTGACGGTGAGGGTGCCGTCGGCTGCGAGGTCGTAGGTCCAGCCGGGCGCCTGGTGCTTGCCCCGGTGGTGGCCGGTGCAGAAGCCGGTGAGGTTGGTCGCGCTGGTCGGTCCGTCGGGGTAGGGCCTGTGATGGTCCAGCTCACCGCCCCGGGGGACAGGGCGACGGCAGCCCGGAAAGCGGCAGCGGCGATCCCTGGCGCGCAGGAACCGGTCGAGTGCGGCGCCGGGGCGGTACCCGTCGCTCGCCGGCGGCGGGCCGAGACCGGGGCGGTCGCTCAGGTCGTGGTCGCACCGGCCCGGCGCGCGGCGGCAGGCGGCGTCGCCGCAGTGGGCCAGGCGGCGGAGCTCCCGGCCGTCGGTGAGCGCGAGCAGCGCGCCGGTGAGCTCGTCGACCACCGCGATCCGCGGCCGGTCGACCAGCGCCCCGCCGCCGCTGGCATCGAGCAGCGCGGCCAGGGCCTCCCGGCGGCTCTCCCCGGCCTCGGCGCAGGCCTCGAGATCGCTCGGCGCACGTGTGATCCGGCCGGCGGCGCTGCGCAGCCACGCGCTCTCGTCCTCGCGGTCGGCGCGCTGGGCGTCGGCCACCACCCGGCGGGCGTGACCGATCGCCCGGTCGAGGCCGAGCAGGGCGCCCGCGGCAGCCTGCAGGGAACCGTGCGCGGTGGCCCAGCGAGAGGATCCGTCGCCGTCGCCGTCGCCGTCGCCGTCGCCGTCGCCCGTCCTTCGTCCGACCTCCGGGCCGGGGTCGCGTTCCGGGTCACGGCTGGGATCGGGGCCGCGAAGCGGTTCCGGCGGTCCGAGGTCGGGATCGGGGGACCCGTCCGCTCCAGGGTCGGGATCTGGCGCCGGATCGGAGAACGCCCCGGCTGCTTCGAGCCAGGCCTCGAAGGGTGCCTCCTCGGCCCACCGCCGAAGGAGCTCGTTCTCCGGGGTGTGGTCCGCACCGTCCCATTCGCCCCGGAGAGCGCGGGCCTCGACCTCCGCCCACCACCGCTCGTCGGCCTCCCGCCACTCCATGGCCCAGGTGTCCAGCGGCCAGGCGTCGGTGGGGCAGACGTCATCGGGTCGGGAGTCGGTGCCGTGGACGTCCTCCGGCCGGCTGTCGGCCCGGCGATCTCCTGTCGGCGAGTGGCCGGCCACGGCCGTCGTGGCGCCCTCGGCGCAGGGATCCGGCGCCGACCCGGGCAGCAGGCCCAGGGCGCGGGCGAGGGCACGCACCACCTCGGCGGGCACCGGCTCACCACCGATCTCGCCGAGGGCGTCCCCGCCGAGCAGGGCTCGCACGCCCGCGACGACCGTCAGCTGCGCCTGAACGGCGGGGAGGTCGTTCTCCTCCGGCCGGAGCACCAGGTCGAGCAGGCAGTCGGCCATCTTCTGACCGCGCGTCCTGCGATCGTCCGGGCCGTCAAGGACGTCGGCGTACCGGCCCAGCGCATCCAGCAGCGCCTGCGCCTCGGGCACCGTGAGCAGGGCGCCGAGCATCGCCATGCCCTCGCGCCGATCGGGTCGGACGGAGACGCCTCGCTCGCGCAGGGACGCGGCGAGCCGGGCCGCTTCGTCGCCTGCATCCCGGGCCAGGCCGAGCCGGCGCGCCTTGGCGCCGAGCTGCGCCGGTGTGGTCACCCGGCCGGCCATCCACCGGAGCAGCTCGCGCTCCACGGCGGCTCGCTTCGCCGCGTCGGCGATCGGCGCGACCCGCTCGAGCATCGGCCAGAGGTGCCCCGGGTGGAGTTCCCCGCGCTCCAGCGCGGCCAACGTCGCCGGGAGCCGGTGCACCAGCGTCAGCGATCGCGTCAGCAGCTGCTCGGCCGCCTGGGTGGAGATCGACAGGGCCACCACCAGCTCCTGCGCCGCCCACTCGCTGACATCGGCCAGCACCTCCGCCCGGGCGGCTCGGCGCTCCTCGCTCATGGCCCCCGGCTGGCCCGCCGGACGATCGGCCGAGGCCGGACGGGTGGCGGCGAACTCGGCGATCGCCCGGGCGCGCAGTGCGGTCTGGCGGGCGATCTCCCGGTCCGCTGCCTGCACAGCACCCAGCGGACCGGTGGCCCATCCGGCCGGTGGTGCGACCGACGCAGCGCGGTCGCCGACGGCTGCGGACTCCGCAGCCATCCGCGTCGCACTCTCCACCATGTGTTCGATCATATGTTCGAGGACGAGTCGCCGCAAGGCGTGGGAACTCATCTCCGCAGGTCAGCGGGCTGGGGGCGGCGTCAGTGTGCACGCGGCAAGGGGTCGGACCCGGGCTCTGGAGGAGGTGGTGGGAAGAGCGATGTCAGGTGGGCGGCAGGTGGGCCACCGTCGTCGCGATCCCGGTGAAGTGGGCCAGGCGGAGCAGTTCCGACCGGCGGAAGGCGGGGCCGCCGGAGCGGCCGAGCACGATGGCCCGACCGGCGCCGTAGGGCACGGCCATCATCTCGATGGCCATCTCCTGCCAGCGCTCGGGCAGCCAGGGCCCGTCGCTGGGCAGCAGTCGCGGGCCGTCCAGCGGCAGCCACGGCAGGGTGAGGCCGGGAAAGGCCGGCGCCGCATCCGAGGCCGCGAGCACCGCACCCTCGGCCAGCGGGGCCGGTTGCCCCGAGTCGTCGAGGATCACCGCCCAGCCGCTGTGGAACACCCGCGGCAACGACGCGGTCAGCAGCTCGGTCGGCGGGCGATCGCCGCGGGTGAGCGCATCCAGCAGGTCCAGTTCGCGGTGGGTGTCCAGCGGCCCGGCGAACGGGCGCAGCGACTCCACCCGCACGCCCTCGACCGCCTGCGCCACGGTGATGAGGCTGTCGGGCAACCGGTCGCCCGGCAGGTCCACGACGACGTCGTCGACCGCGATGCCGTTGCCCCGCTCGAGCACGTCCAGCGAGACGATGTCGATGCCCGCGGTGCCCAGCGCGGTCGCCACTGCACCGAGGATGCCGGGACGGTCGGGCAGCACGAGGCGCAGGAGATAGGACACGGTTCCTCCGGGTCATGGGCCCCATGGCCCCCTTCCGGGGCCCGCCGCGAGCCTGCGAGCGGTGGGGAGAAGGGGGTCCTTGTTCGATCTCCGTCGATCGCGATCGGGGTGAGCCTCTCACGCTGACCGGCCTCCGAGGGCCCCCACGTAGAGTGGCCCGGTCACGCCCCGGGCCGAGAGCGGGCCGCCGGGCACCGCCGAAGTGGAGTTCCGCCGCAGCATGAGCACCCCCTCCCCGAAGGGTCGACTGACCCGTGACGAGGTGGCCCACCTGGCGCACCTGTCCCGGCTCGCGGTGAGCGACGAGGAGCTGGACCTCTTCGCCGGCCAGCTCGCCGCCGTGCTGGACGCCGTGGCCCAGGTCGGCAAGGCCGACGTCGCCGAGGTCGCCCCGACCACGCACGCCGTGCCCATGACCAACGTCATGCGCCCCGACGCCGCCCGGCCCAGCCTGCCCCGCGACGTCGTCCTCGCCGGTGCCCCCGCCGCGGAGGACGACCGCTTCCGGGTCCCGCGGATCCTCGGGGAGGAGGCGTGAACATCACGACGACCAGCGCCGCAGCCCTCAGCGAGGCGCTCCAGGCCGGCGAGGTGAGCTCGGTCGAGGTGACGCGCGCGTACCTCGAGCGGATCAGCGGCCAGGACGCCGCGATCGGCGCCTACCTGCACGTCGACGCCGAGGCCGCGCTGCAGGCCGCCGGCCAGGTCGACGCCGCCCGCGCCGCCGGCGCCGAGCTCGGGCCGCTGGCCGGCGTGCCCCTGGCCCTCAAGGACGTCGTCGTCACCGAAGGGGTGCCCACCACCAGCGGCTCCAAGATCCTCGAGGGCTGGCGGCCGCCCTACGACGCGACGCTCGCGGCACGGCTCAAGGCCGCCGGCACCGTGCTGCTCGGCAAGACCAACATGGACGAGTTCGCGATGGGCTCGTCGACCGAGAACTCCGCCTACCAGCTCACCCGCAACCCGTGGGACACCGACCGCGTCCCGGGTGGCTCCTCGGGTGGCTCCTCTGCCGCGGTCGCCGCGGGGCTGGCCCCGTGGGCCATCGGCACCGACACCGGCGGGTCCATCCGCCAGCCGGCCGCCGTCACCGGGCTGGTCGGCCACAAGCCCACCTACGGGTCGGTCTCCCGCTACGGGCTGATCGCGTTCTCCTCCAGCCTCGACCAGGCCGGCCCCATGACGCGGACGGTGCTGGACGCCGCGCTGCTGCACGAGGCCATCGCCGGGCACGACCCGCTGGACTCCACGAGCATCGACGCACCGGTGCCCGTGCTCGCCGAGGCGGCGCGCCGCGGCGCCGAGGGCGACCTGGCCGGCCTGCGCGTCGGCGTCGTCACCGAGCTCGGCGGGGAGGGGCACACCGACGGCTACGAGCCCGGGGTGCTGGCACGCGTCGCGGAGGCGGTGGCCCTGCTGGAGAGCATGGGCGCGGAGGTCCGGCAGGTCTCCTGCCCGGCGTTCGACCTCGCCCTGCCGGCGTACTACCTGATCGCGCCGAGCGAGGCGTCGTCCAACCTGGCCCGCTTCGACGGCGTCCGGTACGGCCTGCGGGTCGGCGACGACGGCAGCCGCGACCTCGACGAGGTCATGGCGCTGACCCGTGAGCAGGGCTTCGGCCCCGAGGTGAAGCGCCGGATCATCCTCGGCACCTACGCGCTGTCGGCCGGCTACTACGACGCCTACTACGGGCAGGCCCAGAAGGTGCGCACCCTGATCACGCGGGACTTCACCACCGCGTGGGACGACGTCGACGTGCTGGTCAGCCCGACCAGCCCCACCGTCGCGTGGTCGCTGGGCGATCGGGTGGACGACCCGATCGCCATGTACGCCGCCGACCTGTGCACGCTGCCGGCCAGCCTCGCGGGCATCCCGGCCATCTCGGTGCCGTGCGGGCTCTCCGAGGGCCTGCCGGTCGGGTTCCAGGTGATGGCGCCTGCCCTGGCCGACGACCGCTGCTACCGGGTGGCGGCCGCGCTGGAGACCGCGCAGGACGCGGCCCGCGGCCACGCGCTGCTGGACGCGATCGGCGGTGCGGCGTGAACGGCCCGCTCAAGGCCGCCTGGGCCCTCACCGCCTTCGTCGTCCTCGCCGGGATCGTCGGCTGGGCCGTCACCGGCCGTGCCGTCTTCGCCGTCTTCCTGGTGCTCGGCGTGCTGACCGCCGTCGGCGCCGTGGTGACCGGCCGCCAGCAGCCGGGTCCGGCCGCCCCGAAGGAGGACAACCCCTCATGAGCGACACCCTGGTCGGCTTCGACGAGGTCCTGACCCGCTACGAGCCGGTCATTGGTCTGGAGACCCACGTCGAGCTGGGCACCGCGTCGAAGATGTTCTGCGGCTGCTCCACCACGTTCGGCGCCGAGCCCAACACGCAGACCTGCCCGGTCTGCCTGGGCCTGCCCGGCTCGCTGCCGGTGGTCAACGCCGCCGCCATCGAGTCCACCATCCGCATCGGGCTGGCCCTGGGCTGCCGGATCGCCTCGTGGTCGCGCTTCGCCCGGAAGAACTACTTCTACCCGGACATCCCCAAGGGCTTCCAGACCAGCCAGTACGACGAGCCGCTGTGCACGGCCGGTCACCTGGACGTCGAGGTCGACGGCGAGACCTACCGCGTCGAGATCGAGCGCGTCCACATCGAGGAGGACACCGGCAAGAACCTGCACGTCGGTGGCGCCACCGGGCGCATCCACGGGGCCGACCACTCGCTGGTCGACTACAACCGCGCCGGCATCCCGCTGGTTGAGATCGTCACCCGCCCGATCCCGGGGACCGGCGCCAAGGCCCCCGAGGTGGCCCGGGCCTACGTCACCGAGCTGCGCGCGATCCTGCTGACCCTCGGCGTCTCCGAGGTGCGCATGGAGCAGGGCAACCTGCGCTGCGACGTCAACACCTCGCTCGCGCCGATCGGCAGCCTCGAGTGGGGCACCCGCACCGAGACCAAGAACGTGAACTCGCTGCGCTCGGTCGAGCGGGCCGTCCGCTACGAGATGCGCCGCCAGGCCGCAGTCCTCGACGTCGGCGAGCGCATCGTGCAGGAGACCCGGCACTTCCACGAGGACACCGGCAGCACCTCGGAGGGCCGCAGCAAGGAGGAGGCCACCGACTACCGGTACTTCCCCGAGCCCGACCTCGTGCCGCTCGCCCCGGACGAGGAGTGGATCGAGGGCCTGCGCGCCGCGCTGCCCGAGCTCCCCGCCGCCCGCCGCACCCGGCTGCAGGAGGAGTGGGGCCTGTCGGCCACCGAGATGGCGTGGATCGCCAACGCGGGCGCCGTCGACCTGGTCGCCGAGACGGTCACGGCCGGTGCCTCGCCGGCCGACGCCCGCAAGTGGTGGCTGGGCGAGCTGGCCCGCCGGGCCAACGACGCCGGTGTCGAGCTGGCGGAGCTACCGGTCACGCCGCGCCAGGTGGCGGAGCTGGCGGGGCTGGTCCAGGCCGGGACGGTCAACGACCAGCTGGCCCGCCAGGCGCTGGACGGCGTGCTGGCCGGTGAGGGTGGTCCGGCGGCGGTCGTGGAGTCCCGCGGCCTCGCGGTGATGGGGGAGTCCGACGAGCTGGTCGCCGCGGTGGAGGCCGCCATCGAGGGCAACCCCGACGTCGCCGACAAGGTGCGCGGCGGCAAGGTGCAGGCGATCGGGGCGCTGGTGGGCGCGGTCATGAAGACCACGCGCGGCAAGGCCGATGCCGCCACGGTGAAGCGCATGCTGGAGGAGCGCCTGACCTGAGCGGGGTCGTCCCCGGCGCGGGGCCCGGAGGGCTCCCGGCGGGGACGACGGATCCGGCTCAGGTCAGCAGGGGGACGGCTCCTGGCCGCGGTGCGGTCCGGAGGACCGCGGTGTCACAGCGGTGCGGTCCGGCGGACCGCGGTGTCACAGCGGGGAGTTCGGCTGGCCGCCGGGGGGACGGATCCGCAGCACCTTGTCGTCGTCGTCGGCCGGGGCACCGAGACCGTCGCGGTTGGACGTCGTCACCCAGAGCGCGCCCTCGGGGTCGAGGACGACGGTGCGCAGCCGGCCGTAGCGGTCGCCGAGCACCTCGTCGGCGGCCCCCTCGACCGGGACGCCGTCCTCGTCGAGCGTGATCACGTGCACCCGCTGCCCGTCGAGCGCGCCCAGGAACACCGTTCCGTTGGCCACTGCGCAGCCGCCGAGGCCACCCTCGTCGGCCGGCACCGTCAGCAGCGGTGCGCCGTCCGCCCCTTCCTGGACGACGTCGACCTCGTCGGGGCCCTGACGGGACTCGTCGGTGGCGTAGAGCCGCTCCTGGTCCTGGCAGAGCGCCGTCACGTCGCGGTAGCCCCTGCTGTGCACCGGGCTGCTCCCACCGACCGCCCGGCCGAAGACGTCGATGCGCAGCACCTTGCCGGCCAGCGAGCCCGGGTCGGCGGCGAGCGCCGGGTCCCCGGCGTCCCCGGTGCCGACGTAGAGGTGGCCGTCGGCTCCGGTGAGCAGGCCGCCGCCGTTGCCCGTCTCGCCGCGCGGGATGCCGGTCAGCACCGGGTTCGGCGTCCCCCCGATGGGGAACCGGACGACGCGGTTGTCGGTCGCGGTGGTGACGTAGGCGAACAGCAGCCCGTCCTCCGCGAAGGTGGGGGAGAGGGCGAGGCCCAGGAGCCCGCCGTCGCCGCTGGTGTCCAGCTCCGGCACGGTCATGAGCTCCCGCGCCGGCGACCGGTCGGGGAAGACCTGCAGCAGACGGCCGGTGTCCCGCTCGCCGACGATCGCCGACCCGTCGGGCAGCAGCACCAGACCTGTGGGCACGCTGAGCCCGGTGGCGACCACGTTGGGGTCGCCGGCCTCCTCGCCCGAGCCCGGCTGGGCGGGGTCCGCGGGCGGCGGCAGGGTCGCCGGCGGCGGACCCACCTGGGGCGGGGCGCCCTCCGGGAGCGGCCGGAACGGGCCGGCGGGCTCGTAGCCACCCCCGCCGCAGCCGGCCAGCAGCGCTCCGGCGAGGAGGGCGGTGACCACCCCCGGCGCGCGCCGCGCCCTCGTCGGTCTCACCCGGCCCAGGGTACGTGCGGTGGACGCGCCGTCGGCGTGCACGCGTGGGCCCGGCGCTGGCTAGCGTGAGGCGGTGACGACGCTGGAGCTGACGGCCGACGAGACCCTGCACGTGCTGGTGCCCTCGCGGCGCCTGGCCGAGGTGGTGGAGGCGCTGTCGCCGCGGGTGCGGGCGCACCGGGTGACGCCGGCGGACGGCCCTCCCCGCGGTGAGCCCGCGCAGGCCCAGGTCTGGGTGGCCGGCGGTGGCTCCGCCCCGCCGCCGGAGGGCTTCCTCGACGCGCTGCCGCGACTGCGGCTGGTGCAGCTGACCAGCGCCGGGGCGGAGGGGTTCGCCGGGCGGGTGCCCGAGGGCGTCGTGCTGTGCAACGCCCGGGGCGCGCACACCCCGGCGACCGCCGAGTGGGTCGTGGCGGCGACGCTCGCCGCCCAGCGCGGGCTGCCGTTCTTCGTCCGCGAGCAGGCCGCCGGGCGGTGGTCGTTCGCCACGCGCCGGTCACTGGTGGGCGCGCGGGTGCTGGTCGTCGGCGCCGGTGACATCGCGGTCACGGTGGGCCGGATGCTCGCGGGCTTCGACGTGCACCTGACCTACGTGGCGCGCCGCCCGCGCGAGGGCGTGCGCACGGTGGCGGAGCTGCCGGAGCTGCTGCCCGAGGCGGACGTCGTCGTGCTGCTCGTGCCCCTGACCCCGGAGACCACCGGGCTGGTCGACGCACGTTTCCTGGCCGCCATGCCCGACGGCGCCCTGCTGGTGAACGCCGCCCGCGGTCCGGTCGTGGACACCGGGGCCCTGCTGGCCGAGCTCTCCTCCGGGCGGCTGCGCGCGGCCCTCGACGTCACCGATCCCGAGCCGCTCCCGGAGGGCCACCCGCTGTGGGGTGCGGCCAACCTGCTGCTCACCCCGCACGTCGGCGGGGAGGTGCCGGCGACCCGTGAGCGGGCCACGGCGGCGGTCACCGAGCAGATCGGCCGGATCCTCGCCGGCCGGCCGCTGGCCAACGTCGTCGGCGACTACTGACCCACGGGGCGGGCGGAAGGATCGTCGAGGCGGCCGCCCGAGGCGGCGGCCAGGCGCGGCAGGTCACGCACCCGCAGCACCGGCAGCCGCACCTCGGTCGACCTCGTCGTCACCAGCCACAGCTCGCCGCGCCGGCCGAGACGGACGCCCGCCAGCTCGGGCCAGGTCACGGTCCGGGACCCCACGAACGAGCGGGCGGTGATGCCGCGGTCGTCGACGTCGACCCCGCTCCGCAGGACCCAGGCGGCCACGACCACCGGGACCAGCAGCAGCAGGAGGGTCCACCCGCTGACGAGGGCGGTGGGGAGGATGCCGAGGGCGAGCAGGATCACGGGCAGCAGCGCGCTCCGGTTCATCCGGAAGCGGGCGGGAGGGGTCACGGACGGCGATCCTCCCACCCGCGCCCCCCGGTCGGTCCGGCGACGGGCCTACCATCGCCGCTCGTGACGATCGGCGAGGACCTCATCCCTGGAAACGAGCCGGCGAGTGCGACGCACAGCCCGCTCAAGCCCCGCAGCTACGAGGTGACCGACGGGCTGGCGAAGGCCCCGGCGCGCGCGATGCTGCGTGCGGTCGGCATGGGGGACGACGACTTCGCCAAGCCGCAGATCGGCGTCGCGTCCTCCTGGAACGAGATCACCCCGTGCAACCTGTCGCTGGACCGGCTGGCCAAGCGGGCCAAGGAGGGGGTGCACGCCGCCGGCGGCTTCCCGCTGGAGTTCGGCACCATCTCGGTCTCCGACGGCATCTCCATGGGGCACGAGGGGATGCGCGCCTCGCTGGTGTCCCGCGAGGTCATCGCCGACTCGGTCGAGACCGTCATGTTCGCCGAGCGGCTGGACGGCTCGGTGCTGCTGGCCGGCTGCGACAAGTCCCTGCCGGGCATGCTCATGGCCGCGGCGCGGCTCGACCTGGCCAGCGTGTTCCTGTACTCGGGATCGACGATGCCCGGCAAGCTGGGCGACCGGGACCTCACGATCATCGACGTCTTCGAGGGCGTCGGTGCCTGCGCCCGCGGGCTGATCACCCAGGACGAGCTGGACGCGATCGAGAAGGCCGCCTGCCCGGGCATGGGCTCCTGCGGTGGCATGTACACCGCCAACACGATGGCCAGCGTCGCCGAGGCCCTGGGCATGGCCCTGCCCGGCAGCGCCGCCCCGCCGGCCCCCGACAACCGGCGCGACGCGTACGCGGTCGCCTCCGGTGAAGCGGTGGTCAACCTGCTGCGCAAGGGCATCACCGCGCGCCAGATCATGACGAAGAAGGCGTTCGAGAACGCCATCACCGTCGTCATGGCGCTCGGCGGCTCGACCAACGCCGTCCTGCACCTCATGGCGATCGCGCACGAGGCGCAGGTGGACCTCGAGCTCGAGGACTTCAACCGGATCGGCGACCGCACCCCGCTCCTGGCCGACGTCAAGCCCTTCGGCCGGTTCGTCATGACAGACGTCGACCGCGTCGGCGGGGTTCCGGTGGTCCTGCGCGCCCTCTTGGACGCCGGTCTGCTGCACGGCGACGTGCTCACGGTCACCGGGAAGACGATGGCCGAGAACCTGGCCGACATCGCCCCGCCGGACCCCGACGGCGCGATCATCCACGCGATGGACGACCCGATCCATGCGACCGGTGGGCTCTCGGTGCTCCGCGGTTCGCTGGCCCCCGAGGGCGCGGTCGTGAAGTCGGCCGGCTTCGACGCGGACGTGTTCGAGGGCACCGCCCGGGTCTTCGACGGCGAGCAGGGGGCCATGGACGCCGTCACCGAGGGCACGCTGCAGGCCGGGGACGTCGTCGTCATCCGGTACGAGGGCCCTCGGGGCGGGCCGGGCATGCGGGAGATGCTCGCCGTCACCGGCGCGATCAAGGGGGCAGGGCTGGGCAAGGACGTCCTCCTGCTCACCGACGGCCGGTTCTCCGGCGGGACCACCGGCCTGTGCATCGGCCACGTCGCCCCGGAGGCGACCGACGGCGGCCCGATCGCCTTCGTGCGCGACGGTGACCGGATCCGGCTGGACCTGACGACCCGCACGCTCGACCTGCTGGTCGACGACGACGAGCTGGCCCGCCGGGCCGAGGGCTGGGCGCCGCTGCCGCCGCGCTACACCACCGGCGTCCTCGGCAAGTACGCCAAGCTGGTCGGCTCGGCGGCCCAGGGCGCCATCTGCGGCTGACCCCCCTTGGGGTGAACCCGGGACGGTGGCGGGTCCACCGTCCCGGGGTCGTTGCCGACCAGAGGGTCGTGGACTCCGACGCGCGCCGACGGGACGGCGGCGCGCCGTCGCTGCCCGAACCGTTCGCGGCTCTGCCGTTCGCCGCACCGCCGCGCAGCTGCCCGTCCGTCGCGCTGCCGTCGACCGCGTCCGCGCGGGAGCGGCGCGAATCGGTGGTCCTCTACGTCGGGCTCGCCGTGCTCGCGCTCCTCGGCGGCGCCGCCCGTCCCGGCCTGGGTGCGGGCGCCGACCACGCGCTGACCGTCCTGCTCGGGCTCGCCGCGCTCGCCGCCGCCCTCGTCGTCCGCGGGCACGCTGCCCGGCTGGACCGCGCCGCGCGCCGGCCGTGGCAGGCCGCGGCTGCGGCCGCCGTGCTGCTGGCGGCCGGCCGCTTCCTCGGCGTCGTGGACGGCGCGGTGGCCCACGTGCCGCAGGTCCTCGCGCTGCCCCTCGGCCTCGCGGCCTGCCTCCTGCTGCTGCCGCACCGGAGCGGGCGGGCCGGCGTGCGGGAGCTCCTCGACGGCGCCATCGTGCTGGTCGCGGTCGTGCTCCTCACCGGGCTCGTGCTCTCCCGGTCGGGCGTCCGCGGCGGCGGTGCCACCGGCGTGCTGCAGAACATGGGTTATCCCGCCGGCGGTGCGCTGCTCTGCGCGGTCGCGCTGATGGTCGTCTCCCGCGCACCCGCGTCCCGTCGGCGTCCGGCGCTGTGGCTGCTGGCGGCGGCGGTCGCGGCGGCGGTCGTCGCGGTCGTGACCGCCATGGCCCAGGTGCTGGGGGAGACGGTCTCGGACCTGCTGATCGGCATCGCCTGGTCCGCGATGCTCGCGGCCGGCGTCCGGGCGGTGGACACCGACCCCGGGCGGCTCCCGCAGCAGGGCCGGGGAGCAGACGGCCTCCCGCTCTTCGGCCTGGCCGTCAGCCACGCGACGGCCTACGGGGTCGCCGGGGTGGTCGTCGTGGCGCTGAACGCGGGGCACGCGTTCACCCTGCTCGAGCAGGTGGCGATCGGGGTGCTCGTCGTCTGCACCTCGATGCGCAGCCTGCTGTGGGTCGTCGACGGTGGCCGGCTCACCCGTCGGCTGCTGCAGACCGAGGCCTACTTCCGTGCGCTGGCCGCCAGCGCCGAGGACGTCACCGTGGTGCTGGACGGCGGCGGCCGGGTGCGCTGGGTCTCCGGCGCGGCGGACGGCCAGCTCGGGTGGCCGGAACGGGAGCTCACCGGCCGCCTGCTGGCCGACCTGGTCGACCCCGACGACCACGACGTGCTCGAGGACGTGCTCGCCGGGCGGGTGCCGGCGGATCCCGCCGCACTGCCACCGACCGTGCGGCTGCGCACCCGCGGTGGGGCCCGGCGCGACGTCGAGCTGTCCGGTGCCGCGCGGGCGGGCGTGCCGGGGTCCGGGCTGCGGGAGAGCGTGGTGCTCCACCTGCGCGACGTCACCGCCCGCCGGACCACCCAGCGGGAGCTGGAGCGCATGGCGTACACCGACTACCTGACCGGGCTGCCCAACCGGGCCCGGTTCCTCGCCGCCCTGGACGAGGCGCGGGCACGCGCCGCCGAGGGGCACCCCGGCTGCGTGCTGCTGGTCGACCTCGACGGCTTCAAGGCCGTCAACGACGTCGCCGGGCACGAGGCCGGCGACCAGTTGCTCGCCCAGGTGGCCGATCTGCTGCGCGACGGCGCCCGGGCGCAGGACCTCGTCGCCCGCCTCGGCGGGGACGAGTTCGCGCTGCTGGTGCCCGGGGGGCTCGAGGAGGCGACCGGGCTCGCCGAGCGGCTGGTCGTGGCGCTCGACCGGCCGTTCCGGGCGCCGTCGGCCGACGGGCAGGGCATCGGCCCGCGGTTCGCGGTCTCGGGGAGCATCGGCCTGGCCGAGCTCGACCCCGTCGCCGACGCGTCGGACACCGTCCGGCAGGCCGATCTCGCCCTGCGTGCGGCCAAGGCCGCCGGCAAGCGCTGCGTCCGTTCCTCGGGTGAGGCCATCGACGCGGCGCTGGTGCGCCGCACCCGACTGGCCCGGGACCTGCCCGTGGCGTTGGCCGAGGGGCAGTTGCGCGTGCTCTACCAGCCCGTCGTCGGCGTGCGCGACCGCCGCGTGCTCGGGCTGGAGGCGCTCGTGCGCTGGGAGCACCCGCTCCTGGGCACCGTGCCGCCGGACGAGTTCATCCCCCTGGCGGAGGAGGACGGGCTGATCGTGCCGCTGCAGCGCTGGGTGCTCGGGGTGGCGACGGAGCACGCGGCCGTGCTCCTGGCCGACGGCTGGGACGTCCAGATGGGCGTGAACGTCTCCGTGCGCCACCTGCAGGCGGGCTGCCTGGCCCCGGACGTGGCCGCCGCGCTCACCGCCGCCCAGCTGCCCCCGAGCAAGCTGGTCCTGGAGATCACCGAGTCGGTGCTGCTCGACGCGCACGAGGGGGTGCTCGGCGACCTCGAGACGCTCCGCGGCATGGGTGTCGTCCTCTCGCTCGACGACTTCGGGCGGGGATGGTCCTCGCTGGCCTACCTGGCCCGGTTGCCGGTGCAGATCCTGAAGATGGACCGCGAGTTCGTGGCCGGCATCGAGACCGGCCCCCGGGGGCGCGCGCTCGTGGCCGCCGTCGTCGAGCTCGGCCGCACGCTCGGCATGGACGTCGTCGCGGAGGGCGTGGAGACCGAGGCGCAGCTGGCCCACCTGCAGGCCATGGACTGCCGCTACCTGCAGGGCTACCTCTTCGGGCGGCCGATGCCGTTCGCCGAGCTGCGTGCGCTGCTCGCCTCGTTCGACGACTCCATCCTCGACGCGACCGAGCCGGGATCGCCGAATCTGGACGCCGGCGTCCACATGGTGGGACGCGACGGTTGACGCAGGGGCGTCGGCAGGCGCACAGTGTCCCCGTGCCTCGCACCAGCATGCTCGCCGACGCCCGCACCTGCGGCGTCCTCGTACTCGCCTAGCGCGTCCGGTCACCGACCGACGCGCTGACCCTTCGTGCCCGGGGCACGAGGGGTTTTTTGTTGGCCGTGATCCGCCGCACAGCGAGCACGCCGCCCGTCGCACCAGCCCGCACCACGCCGCAAGGCACAGGAGATCCGCGCGATGACCAGCACCCCGAACGAGGCCCCCCTCCCCGAGGCCGCCACCCGCGAGGCCGCCGCCGCGCTGACCGGCGTCGAGACCACGGCCCGCTCCGTGGCCGAGGCCGCCGCCCAGCCGGCCACCGGCATCACCGGCGCGCAGAGCCTCGTCCGGTCCCTCGAGGCGGTCGGTGTCGACGTCGTCTTCGGCATCCCCGGCGGGGCGATCCTCCCGGCGTACGACCCGCTGTTCGATTCGCAGGTCCACCACGTCCTCGTCCGGCACGAGCAGGGCGCCGGGCACGCGGCCACCGGGTACGCCCAGGCCACCGGCCGGGTCGGCGTCTGCATGGCCACCTCCGGCCCCGGTGCCACCAACCTGGTGACCCCGCTCGCCGACGCCTACATGGACTCGGTCCCGATCGTCGCGATCACCGGCCAGGTCCCGAGCGCGGCCATCGGCACCGACGCCTTCCAGGAGGCGGACATCCGCGGCATCACGATGCCGGTGACCAAGCACAACTTCCTGGTGACGACGGCGGAGGAGATCCCGCAGCGCATCGCCGAGGCGTTCCACCTGGCCTCCACCGGCCGCCCCGGCCCCGTCCTGGTCGACATCCCCAAGGACGTCCTGCAGGCGACCACCGACTTCACCTGGCCACCGCGGCTGGACCTCCCCGGTTACAAGCCGACGACGCGCCCGCACGGCAAGCAGGTCCGCGAGGCGGCCACCCTGATCGCCGGCGCCCGCCGCCCGGTGCTCTACGTCGGCGGCGGTGTGCTCAAGGCGCAGGCGACCGAGGAGCTGGCCGAGCTCGCCGAGCTGACCGGAGCGCCCGTCGTCACCACGCTGATGGCCCGGGGCGCGTTCCCCGACAGCAGCGCCCAGCACCTGGGCATGCCGGGTATGCACGGCACGGTCGCGGCGGTGACCGCCCTGCAGAAGTCCGACGTGATCGTGGCGCTGGGGGCGCGGTTCGACGACCGGGTGACCGGCGAGCTGTCCAGCTTCGCGCCCGACGCCCTGGTCGTCCACGCAGACATCGACCCCGCCGAGATCGGGAAGAACCGCAAGGCCGACGTGCCGATCGTGGGCGACGCCAAGGAGACCATCGCGCAGCTGGTCGAGGCCCTCCGCGCCGAGCACGCGGCCGGCCGCACGCCGGACCTGGCGGCGTGGTGGGCGCAGCTCGACGACTGGCGGGAGCGCTACCCGCTCGGCTACGACTGGCCCGAGGACGGCGCGCTGTCGCCGCAGTACGTCATCGAGCGGCTGGGTGCGATCGCCGGTCCGGAGGCGATCTACACCTCCGGCGTCGGCCAGCACCAGATGTGGGCAGCCCAGTTCATCAGCTACGAGAAGCCGGGCACCTGGCTCAACAGCGGCGGCCTCGGGACCATGGGCTATGCCGTCCCGGCGGCGATGGGCGCCAAGTACGGCTGCCCCGACACCACCGTGTGGGCGATCGACGGCGACGGCTGCTTCCAGATGACCAACCAGGAGCTCGCCACCTGCGCCATCGAGGGCATCCCGGTGAAGGTCGCCGTCATCAACAACGGCAACCTCGGCATGGTCCGGCAGTGGCAGACCCTCTTCTACGAGGGCCGCTACTCCAACACCAGGCTGCACGCGCGCAACCCCGACGGCTCGCCCAAGCCGGTGCGCATCCCCGACTTCGTCGCCCTGGCGGAGGCGCTGGGCTGCGTCGGGCTGCGGTGCGAGAGCAAGGACGACGTCGACGCCGTCATCGAGAAGGCGATGGCCATCAACGACGCGCCGGTGGTCATCGACTTCGTCGTCGGAGCCGACGCCCAGGTGTGGCCGATGGTCGCCGCCGGCGCCAGCAACGACGCGATCCTGGCCGCGCGCGACCTGCGCCCGGTCTTCGGCGACGGTCAGGTCTGAGGAGCGCCACCATGTCCCGTCACACCCTGTCGGTCCTCGTCGAGAACAAGTCCGGCGTGCTGGCCCGCGTCTCGGCGCTGTTCAGCCGCCGCGGCTTCAACATCGAGTCCCTCGCCGTCGGGCCGACCGAGAACCCCGACCTGTCGCGCATGACGATCGTCGTGGACGCGGAGAGCCAGCCGCTCGAGCAGATCACCAAGCAGCTCAACAAGCTGATCGAGATCATCAAGATCGTCGAGCTGGACGGCGAGGCCGCCGTCCAGCGCGAGCTGCTGCTCGTGAAGGTGCGCGCGCCGATGGCCGAGCGCACCCAGGTGCTGCAGACCGCGGAGCTGTTCCGCGCCCGCGTCGTCGACGTCAACCCCGACACGGTGACCCTCGAGGCCACCGGGACGCCCGACAAGCTCCAGGCGCTGCTGGCCGTGCTCGCCCCCCTCGGCATCAAGGAGATGGCCCAGTCGGGCACCGTCGCCCTGGGCCGGGGGCCGCGGGCGATGTCCGGCGCCGGTACCTTGCGCCCGGTCGAGCGCACCGCCTGAGTCTTCGCACCTCCAACCGAAGGGAACAACCACCAGCATGGCCGCCGAGATCTTCTACGACGACGACGCCGACCTCTCGATCATCCAGGGGCGGACCGTCGCCGTCCTGGGCTACGGGAGCCAGGGGCACGCCCACGCGCTGTCGCTGCGCGACTCCGGCGTCGATGTCCGCGTCGGCCTGCCCGAGGGGTCCAAGAGCCGCGCCAAGGCCGAGGCCGAGGGGCTGCGGGTGGTCACGCCCGCCGAGGCGGCCGCCGAGGCCGACCTCATCATGATCCTGGCGCCGGACCACGTGCAGCGGCACCTCTACGCCGAGTCGGTGGAGCCCAACCTCCAGGACGGCGACGCGCTGTTCTTCGGCCACGGCTTCAACATCCGGTTCGGCTACATCAAGCCCCCGGCCGGCGTCGACGTCGCGATGGTCGCCCCGAAGGGCCCCGGCCACCTGGTGCGCCGCGAGTTCGAGAACGGCAAGGGCGTGCCCTGTCTGATCGCCGTGGAGCAGGACGCCAGCGGCAGCGCGCAGGCGCTCGCGCTCTCCTACGCCAAGGGCATCGGTGGAAGCCGGGCCGGCGTCATCAAGACCACCTTCGCCGAGGAGACCGAGACCGACCTCTTCGGTGAGCAGGCGGTGCTCTGCGGTGGCGCCAGCGCGCTGATCACCGCCGGGTTCGAGACCCTCACCGAGGCCGGCTACCAGCCCGAGGTCGCCTACTTCGAGTGCCTGCACGAGCTCAAGCTGATCGTCGACCTCATGTACGAGGGCGGCATCGCCAAGCAGCGCTGGTCGGTGTCGGACACCGCCGAGTACGGCGACTACACCTCCGGCCCCAAGGTCATCGACGCCCGGGTCAAGGAGTCGATGAAGGAGGTCCTCGGCGCGATCAAGGACGGTTCCTGGGCCGCGGCGTTCATCGCCGACCAGGACGCCGGCGCGCCCGACTTCAAGGCCAAGCGGGCCGCAGCCGAGGCGCACCCGATCGAGGAGACCGGGCGCAAGCTGCGCGGCCTGATGAGCTGGGTGTCGGCGTCCGACGACTACACCGGTACGGCCGCCCGCAACTGATCCGGGCCGCACGACGACGACGGCCCCCGCTGCGCACGCAGCGGGGGCCGTCTCGTGTTCGGTAGGGCTCAGACGGACTGGCCCCGCGCCGCGAAGTACTGCTGGGACTGGCCGGTGCGCAGCAGCACGACGATCAGGATCGGCAGCACGAAGCCGAGCAGCCCGGTGAAGACGAAGCCCTCCTCCTGCACCAGGCTCCAGAGCAGGTACAGCAGCTGCAGGCCGATCGACGCGTAGCTGCCGAGGAGCAGCAGCTTCGGGTCCTGCCCGCGCAGCACCTGGATGCCGCCGATCAGCAGGACGACGGCGGCCGCGAACGACAGCAGCGCCAGGATGCCGAGCAGGGCGTCGACCTCGAAGACCGCCCCGATCGCGAAGAGGGTGAGCAGTCCGCCGAGGGTGCCCAGTCCGCCGATGACCACCCCGATGACGGCGGCCGCGGTCACCTGACCCGGGCGCTGGCCGGTGGGTGCCTGCCCGTAGCCGGCCGGGGCGGCGGGGTACCCGCCGGGCTGCTGGCCGTATCCCGGACCCTGGCCGTACCCCTGGCCGGGCTGCTGGCCGGGCGGCGGGCCCCAGCCGGGCTGCCCCTGCGGCGCACCTCCCTGCGGATAGTCGGGATCGGAACCGGGGGTGGGGCCGGACATGGCAGCTACCTCCTGCTCGGGGATCCGTCGTGGCCGACGGACGACGGGTCGTAGCAATCCTCACACCTGTACGGGGGTCCGGCAGAGCCGAACGGTCTCCTCCCGTGCGGAAGCACCCGGTTC
Organism: Blastococcus sp. SYSU DS1024; assembly: GCF_054050795.1. Taxonomy (NCBI): domain Bacteria; kingdom Bacillati; phylum Actinomycetota; class Actinomycetes; order Geodermatophilales; family Geodermatophilaceae; genus Blastococcus; species Blastococcus sp. SYSU DS1024. The sequence continues at coordinate 70,238 of NZ_JBJHAA010000004.1, read as the reverse complement.
AGCGACCGGTACGCCGGTAGCGGTGCGCGGCGAAGAACTGCGTGGCCGGCTTCATCGCCAGCAGGACGACGATCGCCAGGGCAGCCAGGAAGAAGACCGAGTTCACCACGACATCGCCGGCGGTGCCCTCGGCCAGGGTGCCGAGGAGGCCGATGGTGGTGAAGACCAGGGCGATCGAGCCGCCGACCAGCAGCGGCACCCGGCTGCGGCCGGTGAGTGCCCAGACCGCGCCCCAGATCATGACGACCGTCCAGGCCAGCGCCAGCACGCCGAAGCCGATCAGCACGCCCCCGACGGCACCGGTCACCGCCCCGAATCCCGGGATCTCCTCGTCCAGCCCGCCGCCGGCGCCGCTGGCGGCCGCACCGACGAGCAGGAGGAAGAAGGTGATCAGCAGACCGAGTGCGCCGTAGACGAAACCGAGCACGGCCGCGGTGATCACCCCGGCCGGCTTGGCGGGGACGCCGGGAGCACCGTACGGGCCGTACGGCTGCGGGTACTGCTGGCCGTAGGGCTCCGGCGACCCGTACGGCTGCCCGTACTGCGGCTGGCCGTAGGGGCCCTGCCCGTACTGCTGCTGCCCGTACTGCTGCTGCCCGTACTGCTGCTGCCCGTACTGCGGTTGGCCGTAGGGGCCCTGCCCGTACTGCTGCTGCCCGTACTGGGGTTGACCTGACTGCTGCTGCCCGTACTGCCCCTGCCCGTACGGGGGCTGGCCGTGGTCCTGCCCGTTCCCAGGAGCGGAGGACTGGGGATCGGTGCGACCCTCGTCGTCGGACTGGCTCACGGTTCTCCTCCGTCGGGGCCGGCCCACGCCGGCTTCGGTGCCCAGGATGTCGGTGCGCCCACACGGGAGCAAGGACCCGGCGGGCCGGGCCACGCGCGGCCCGGCCCGCCGACCACTCCACCCCCTGACCTAGGGTCCCTTCCCATGCGCCTGGCAGTGATCCCCGGAGACGGCATCGGACCCGAGGTCGTGGCGGAGGGGCTCAAGGTCCTCCGCGCGGTCGCCCCCGACCTGGAGACGACCCCCTACGACCTCGGTGCTGCGCGGTGGCAGCGGACGGGGGAGTTGCTGCCGGACACGGTGCTCGACGAGCTGCGCCAGCACGACGCGATCCTGCTCGGTGCCATCGGTGACCCGAGCGTGCCGCCGGGCATCCTCGAGCGCGGATTGCTGCTGCGGCTGCGCTTCGAGCTGGACCACCACGTCAACCTGCGCCCGGCGAAGCTGTTCGACGGTGTGCGCAGCCCGCTGGTCGAGCCCGGCCCGATCGACATGCTGTGCGTGCGCGAGGGGACCGAGGGCCCCTACGTCGGCAACGGCGGGGTGCTGCGCAAGGACACCCCGCAGGAGGTCGCGACCGAGGTCAGCCTGAACACCGCCTTCGGGGTGGAGCGCGTCGTCCGCTACGCGTTCGAGCGGGCCGTGGCGCGCCCGCGCAAGCACCTGACGCTGATCCACAAGACCAACGTGCTGACCCACGCCGGCGGGCTCTGGTCGCGGATCGTGGAGGAGGTGTCGGTCGAGTTCCCGGAGGTCACCGTCGCCTACCAGCACGTCGACGCCGCGTCGATGTTCTTCATCACCGACCCGGGCCGCTACGACGTCATCGTCACCGACAACCTCTTCGGCGACATCGTCACCGACGTCGCGGCCGCGGTGACCGGGGGCATCGGCCTGGCGGCCAGCGGCAACCTCGACGCCTCGGGAGCCAACCCGAGCATGTTCGAGCCGGTGCACGGCTCCGCCCCCGACATCGCCGGTCGTGGCATCGCGGACCCGACCGCGACCGTGCTCTCGGTCGGGTTGCTGCTGGAGCACCTGAGCCGCACCGAGCAGGCGCGCAAGGTCGACGCCGCCGTCGCCTTCGACCTCTCCACCCGCGACCCGCAGGCGGCGATCCGCACGGCCGACGTCGGCGACCGGCTGGCGGCGCTCGCGGGCGGCTGACTCACCCCGGCGGTTCCTCCCGCAGCAGGAGGCCGACCGGCACCGGCAGGACGGCGCGTCCGGTCTCGCCCGGGGCGGGCCACTTCGGGCGCACCGTGCAGCCGGTGGGGGAGGACTCCACCAGCACGACCGGCTGCCAGGTCCAGTCCTCGCCCGGTTCCCCGGCCGCGAAGCCGCCGGTGGGGAGAGGCTCGGGCAGCCGGGCCCACCACCGCCGGTCCAGTGCGCGCAGCCCCTCGGTGCGCAGCAGCGCCGCGGCGTCGCCGGCGGACCGGGGGCCGGTCAGGGGAGCGCCGGTCAGCAGCACGGGGCGCACAGCCCTTCGGTGCCGTCCGGTGCCAGCCAGCCCACCAGCTCGCCGTCGGCGGGGCGGTGCACGGGGGTCCAGTCGGTGGGGATCACCAGGAGTGGGTACCAGCGCGGGTGGCAGGTCGTCGCCCGGTTTCCGGGACGGGGTGCCGCGCACCGCGCCTCCCGTGCTTTCATGGTCGGCGATGCACACCAGCGGCACGATCATCATCGCCTAGCGCGCAGTCACCTCCCCGACTGCGCGCAGACCTCCCGTACCCGGGGGGTCTTTTTCGTGTTCGCCCCCTTGCCACTCCCCGGGAGACACCGTGACCACCGAGACCGACTTCCACGTCTTCGACACCACGCTGCGCGACGGCGCCCAGCGGGAGGGGGTCAGCTACTCGGTCGCCGACAAGCTGGCGGTGGCGCGGCTGCTGGACGAGATCGGCGTCGGGTTCATCGAGGGTGGCTGGCCGGGTGCCCTCCCCAAGGACACCGAGTTCTTCGCCCGCGCGCGGACCGAGCTGAAGCTCGAGCACGCCCAGCTGGTGGCGTTCGGGTCCACCCGCAAGGCCGGCGTCGCGGTGGCCGACGACCCGCAGGTCCGCGCCCTGCTCGACGCGGAGACGCCGGTGGTCTGCCTGGTGGCGAAGTCCGACGTGCGGCACGTGCGGGAGGCGCTGCGCACCACCCTGGAGGAGAACCTGGCGATGGTGGCCGACACCGTCGCCTTCTTCGTGTCGCACGGCCGCCGGGTGTTCCTCGACTGCGAGCACTTCTTCGACGGCTACGCCGCCGACCCGGACTACGGGGTGCGCGTGCTGCGGGCGGCGTTCGACGCCGGGGCGGAGGTGGGCGTCCTGTGCGACACGAACGGCGGCATGCTGCCCATGGGGGTGGGGCGCGTGGTCGCCGACGTGGCATCCCGCGTGGACGGCAGGCTGGGCATCCACTGCCAGGACGACACCGGGTGCGCCGTGGCCAACACCCTGGCCGCGGTCGAGGCCGGCGTCACCCACGTGCAGGGGACGGCGAACGGCTACGGGGAGCGGGCCGGCAACGCCGACACGTTCGCGCTGATCGCCAACCTGGTCACGAAGATGGGCATCCCCGCGGTGCCCGCCGAGTGCCTCCCGGAGCTGCAGCGGGTCAGCCACGCGATCGCCGAGCTGGCCAACATCGCCCCCGACGACCACCAGCCCTACGTGGGCGCCTCGGCGTTCGCGCACAAGGCGGGGCTGCACGCCAGCGCGATCAAGGTCAGCCCGGAGCTGTACAACCACCTCGACCCCGCGGTCGTGGGCAACGACATGCGCATCCTCGTCACCGAGATGGCCGGGCGGGCCTCGGTCGAGCTGAAGGGGCGCGAGCTCGGCGTCGACCTCACCGGCCAGTCCGACGCCATCGGCCGGGTCGTCGACCAGGTCAAGGTGCTGGAGGCCGACGGCTGGTCCTTCGAGGCCGCCGACGCCTCCTTCGAGCTGCTGCTGCGCTCTCAGCTGCCGGAGGCGCCGCCGCCCCTGTTCGAGCTGGAGAGCTACCGCACCTCCGTCGAGCACTGGGGCAACGGCGTCGTCGTCAGCGAGGCGACGGTCAAGGTGCACGTCGACGGCGAGCGGATCATCAGCACCGGCGAGGGCAACGGCCCGGTGAACGCCCTGGACAACGCGCTCCGCCAGGCGCTGGTGCACCGCTACCCGCAGCTGGCCGACGTCTCCCTGGCCGACTACAAGGTCCGCATCCTGGGCTGGAAGGGCGGCACGAGCGCCACCACCCGCGTGCTCATCGACACCACCGACGGGGCGGGGGAGTGGACCACCGTCGGCGTCCACGCCAACATCGTCGAGGCCTCGTGGCACGCGCTCGTCGACGCCCTCACCTACGCGGTGCTGCGCCGCCCTCAGCCGTAGCGGGCGACGAAGTTCGCCAGCAGCCGGCCGGGCGCGGTCACCACCGCGGGGGTCAGCCGCGCGACGACCGCCTCGACCTCGCTGGGCGCGAAGTAGCCGGCGTGCTGGTAGATGCGCACCCGTTGGACGATCCCCGCCACGTCCAGCTCCGGGTGGAACTGGGTGGCGTAGACGTTCTCCTTCACCTTGAACATCTGCACCGGGCACGTCGCCGACGAGGCCAGCAGCACCGCGGTCGGCGGGAGGACGCGGCACGCCTCCTTGTGGCCGACGAAGGCCGCGAACCGGTCGGGCACCCCGGCCAGCAGCGGGTCGTCCCGCCCCTCCGGGGTGAGGCCCACCTCCACCGCCGACACCGGCTCCGCGTACGTCCCGTCGACGACGCCGCCCTGGTGGGTGCCGAGGGTGCCGATCCCGTAGCAGGCGCCGAAGAAGGGGAGGTCCCGCTCGACGATCTCGTCGAGCAGGCGGCCGACCTCGTGCTCCACCCGCACCTGGACGGCGGACTTCTCCGCGTCGGAGGAGTTGAACGGCCCGCCGCCGAGGAAGACCCCGGCGTACTCGTCGAGGTCCAGCGCCGGCAACGGCCCGGCCTCCAGCCGGATGCGGTGCAGCCGCCCGGGGGGCAGGGCGGTGCAGCGCAGGAAGGAGGCGTGCTCCTCGTCGGCCGCCTCGTCCTCGGGGCGGGAGGACAGCAGCAGGAACGGCTTCACCTGCGGGTCAGCGCGGCTGGATCTCACCCATCGGGCCCCACCCGGCGACGCCGGGCGCGTCCACGTAGATGATCTGCGGCTGCGCGGAGACCAGGTCCGGCGCCTGCTCGACGAAGCGCTTGAAGGCGTCGGTGGCCACGTGGGCGGCGCCCGCATCGGCGTCGCGGAAGCCCTCGACGCAGACGAACGTGTCGGGCTCCTCCAGGCTCCGCGACCACTCGAAGAACAGTGAGCCCTCCTCGGCGTTCACCGCGCGCGCGTAGTCGGCGGCCAACCCGGCCCACTCGTCGGCGCGGTCGGGGCGGACGGGGAACTTCACGACGATCAGGATCACCAGCACATTGTCGGCCTCCGGCCGACACCGCGGCCAGTTGCCGTCCACCGGTTGCGCGGAGCCCCGTCGTCACGGCTGCCCGGGACCCTCCGGGCCCCACTCGCCGCGACACACCGGCCAGTTGCCGTCCACCCCCGCCTACAGCGGTTCCAGCCGCGTCCTCAGCAGGCAGAACTCGTTGCCCTCCGGATCGGCGAGGACGTGCCAGCTCTCGTCCCCGCTCTGCCCGACGTCCGCCCGGGTCGCGCCCAGCGCCAGCAGCCGCTCCAGCTCCGCGTCCTGGTCGCGGTCGGTCGGGCTGACGTCGATGTGCAGGCGGCACTTCCCGGGCGTGGGGTCGGCCACCGGCCCGAACACCAGCGTGGGCGCCACGCCGCCGAAGCCGGCCGCCGGGCCGATCTCCACCGAGCCGTCCTCCTCCCGGCCGAGGACCTGGTAGTCGAGGACGGCGGCCCAGAAGGCGGCCAGCGCCTCGGGGTCGCGGCTGTCGACGACGAGTTCGCTGAACCGGCAGGCCATGGGCGGACGATAGGCGGAACGGCGCGCGACTAACCTCGGCTCGTGCGCATCGTCCGTTTCGCCAGTCCTCAGGGCATGTCCTTCGGCGTCCTCGACGGAGACGGCCAGGTGGCCCAGATCGAGGGCCACCCCTTCGGCCAGATCTCCTTCACCGGCGCCCGGTTCGCCCAGGCCGACATCCGGCTGCTCTCGCCGATCCTGCCGAGCAAGGTGGTGTGCGTCGGCAAGAACTACGCCGAGCACGTGAAGGAGATGGGCACCGGCGACGCGCCGGGGGAGCCGCTGTTGTTCCTCAAGCCCTCGACGTCGGTCATCGGCCCCGGTGACGCGATCCGCATTCCGGCCGGCAGCACCAACGTCCACCACGAGGTCGAGCTCGCCGTCGTGATCGGCGCGCGCGGGGCGCGGAACGTGACGCCGGAGCAGGCGCTGGGCAGCGTGTTCGGCTACACGATCGGCAACGACGTCACCGAGCGGGACATGCAGAGGAGCGACGGGCAGTGGACCCGCGCCAAGGGCTTCGACTCCTTCTGCCCCCTCGGTCCCTGGATCGAGACCGACCTGGCCGGGATCGGTCTCGACGCCGCCGACCTGGAGATCACCTGCGACGTCGACGGCGAGCGCCGCCAGTCCGGCCGCACCGGCCAGCTGCTCTTCGCCGTCCCCACCCTCATCTCCTACATCTCGCAGGTGATGACCCTGCTGCCCGGCGACGTGGTGCTGACCGGCACCCCCTCGGGCGTGGGCCCGATCCGCCCCGGCCAGACCGTGGCGTGCAGCATCCAGGGCCTGGGCACGCTCTCCAACACCGTGACGGCGGCCGACGCCGTCTCGACCGCCGGTGGCGCCCGATGACCGTCCGCACCCGCTTCTGCCCGTCGCCGACCGGGCTGGTCCACGTCGGGCTGATCCGCACGGCCCTGTTCAACTGGGCGCACGCCCGCCACCACGGTGGCACGTTCGTCTTCCGCATCGAGGACACCGACGCCGCCCGCGACTCCGAGGAGTCCTACCGGCACCTGCTCGACAGCCTGCGCTGGCTCGGGCTGGACTGGGACGAGGGGCCGGAGGTCGGGGGCCCGAACGGCCCGTACCGGCAGTCCGAGCGGCACGACGTCTACCGGGAGGTGGCCGCGAAACTGCTCGAGGCCGGTCACGCCTACGAGTCGTTCTCGACCAACGAGGAGGTCGACGCCCGGCGCCGCGCGGCCGGCGAGGACCCCAAGCTCGGCTACGACAACCACGACCGGTTCCTCACCGACGCCCAGAAGCGGGCCTTCCGCGACGAGGGCAGGTCCCCGGTGCTGCGGCTCCGGATGCCCGACGAGGACCTCACCTGGACCGACCTGGTGCGCGGCGAGGTGCGGTTCGCCGCGGGTGCGGTGCCCGACTTCGTGCTCGTGCGCGGCAACGGCGCCCCGCTCTACCCCTTCGTGAACCCGGTCGACGACGCCCTGATGGGCATCACCGACGTCCTCCGCGGCGAGGACCTGCTGCCCTCGACCCCGCGCCAGCTGGCGCTGTACGCGGCGCTCACCGACATCGGCGTGGCGCAGGGCACGCCCCGCTTCGGCCACCTCCCGCTGGTCACCGGCGAGGGCACCAAGAAGCTGTCCAAGCGCGATCCCACGTCCAACCTCGACGTCTACCGGGAGCGCGGCTTCCTCCCCGAGGGGCTGGTCAACTACCTGGCGCTGCTGGGCTGGTCGATCGCCGAGGACCGCGACATCTTCTCGACGGCGGAGCTGGTCGAGGCCTTCGACGTCACGCGGGTGAGCGCCAACCCGGCCCGGTTCGACCTGAAGAAGGCCGAGGCGATCAACGCCAACCACCTGCGCGCCCTGCCGGTCGAGGAGTTCACCGCTCGGGTGGTGCCGTACCTGGCGGGCGCCGGGCTGGTCGCCGAGCCGCCCACCGCCGAGCAGGAGTCGGTGCTGCGGGCGATCGCGCCGCTGGCCCAGGAGCGCATGGTGGTGCTCTCCGAGGCCGTGGGGCTGCTGGGCTTCCTGTTCGTCGACGAGGTCACCATCGACCCCCAGGCGGCGGAGAAGCAGCTCGCGGGGGACAGTGCCGTCGAGGTGCTGGACGCGGCGACGGCGGCGCTGCGCGAGCTGCCGGAGTGGAGCACCCCGGCCATCGAGCAGGCGCTCAAGGAGGCCCTCGTCGAGGGCCTGGGGCGCAAGCCGCGGCAGGCCTTCGGGCCGGTGCGCGTCGCCGTCAGCGGGCGCACGGTGTCCCCGCCGCTGTACGAGTCGATGGAGCTGCTCGGGCGCGAGCGGACGATGGCCCGGCTCGCGGCGGCCCGCACGGTCGCGACGGCTGGATGACCTTCCCGGGGCCCGGTGGCGGTCCGGCCGACGAGCCGTACACCGGGCCGCCACCGACCCTGCGGCCGCAACCGGGGCGGTTCCCGGTCCCGCCCTGGCCGCAGCCCCCCGCGCCGTTCCGGCCGGGTGCGTACGCCCCGGGTCCGTACGCCCCGGGTCCGTACGCCCCGGGTCCGTACGCCCCTGGTGCGTTCCCGCCGGGTGCGTACGCCCCTGGCCCGTTCCCGCCGGCGCACTTCCCCCCGGCGCCCGTCCCCCCGGCCGGGTGGGCCCTCCCGCCGGGCACGCCGCCGCACGACGTCCCGCAGCCGTACCTGCGCATCATGCGGACCCGCGACTGGGCCTGGTGGCGGCCGCTGCTGGGGTTGCTCCTGCTCGGGGTGGTCTTCCTGGTGGCCGGCGCGCTGCTCGGCGTGATCGGCATCCTCACCGGCCTCAGCCCCGACCTGGCCCTGATCGAGCTCACCGACCCCGGAACGCTGCTGGTCACCAACGCGACCCTGGCCGTGGGCATCCCGGTGGTGTGGCTGGCCTGGGCGGTGGCGCACGGCATGAGCCCCGGCTGGTCGTCGTCGGTGCTCGCCCGGTTCCGGTGGCGGCTGCTGCCCCGGCTGACGCTGCTGGCGCTGGCCTCGATCGGGGTCGTGATCGGCCTCTCCGTGCTCCTCGGGGTCACCGCGGAGGGGGTCGAGGTGACGGGGCCGGTCCCCTCGTGGGGCTGGTTGCTGGCCGTCGTCCTGCTCACCACACCGCTGCAGTCCGCGGCCGAGGAGTACCTGTTCCGCGGCTACCTCAGCCAGGCGATCGCCGGCTGGATCAGCGCCCCGCGCGTCGGTGCGGTGGTGGCCGCGGTGGTCACCGGCGCGCTCTTCTCCCTCGCGCACCTCCCGCCGGACCTCGCCACCTTCCTCGACCGCTTCGCCTTCGCCCTCGCCGCCTCCGCCGTGGTCGGGCTGACCGGCGGCCTCGAGGCCGCTGTCGTCCTGCACGCGGTCAACAACGTGGTGCTGTTCCTGCTGGTGGCGCTGCTGGGTGACGCCGTGGCCACGGACGTGGTGCCGGCGGGGCTGGTGCCGGTGTCGCTCACGCTCACCGCGGTGGGCTTCGGCGGCTACGTCCTGCTCGTCGCCCGCTGGCGGCGGCGGGCGCGGCCGCAGCTGCGCACGCCGGCCCTCGACCTGCGCCTCCCGCCGGCAGCGGCGTCCGCCACGGCCCGCTGACCAGCCGACCGGGGGGTGGTGCCACCCACCCGCGCAGCGTCGGGTACAGTTCTCTCCGGCGCCGCGAGGTGCTACCCATGGGGTATGGGGTAATTGGCAGCCCGACGGTTTCTGGTTCCGTTAGTCTAGGTTCGAGTCCTGGTACCCCAGCGAGGAAGCCTGGTTCCTCTTGCAGTACAGCAGTGACACAGCACGGCCCCGTCGTCTAGCGGCCCAGGACGCCGCCCTCTCACGGCGGTAGCGAGGGTTCGAATCCCTTCGGGGCTACGCGATCGAGAGCCCCCGACCACCCGGTCGGGGGCTCTCGCCGTTCCCGGCACCCCGCTGCGGGGAGCGGGGACGGGCATGGCAAGATGTCTCCCGCACGGCCCCGTCGTCTAGCGGCCTAGGACGCCGCCCTCTCACGGCGGTAGCGAGGGTTCGAATCCCTTCGGGGCTACGCGATCGAGAGCCCCCGACCACCCGGTCGGGGGCTCTCGCCGTTCCCGGTCGCGGCAGCGGCGGGGGTCAGGTCTCGAGCAGCCCGTCGTTGGCCGGGAGCCCGTCGGAGCCGTCCGGTGCCCCCGCGCGGAAGATCATCGGGCGGCCGCAGGACGTGGCCACGCGGGCGGAGTCGGTGAGCTGGACGTGCAGGTGCGGCTCGCTGCTGTTGCCGGAGTTGCCGCACTCCGCGACCTGCTGCCCGGCTGCGACGCGGTCGCCGACGGCCACCCGCACCGAGCCGCGGCGCAGGTGGGCCAGGACGGCGTGGGTGCCGTCGTCCCGGCGGACGACGACGTGGTTGCCCAGCATCCACCGGGCGCCGGCCACCTGGCGCACGAAGCCCTCGACGAGCAGCAGGAAGAGCAGCGACACCCACCCGCTGCGCGCCCGGTGGTCGCGACGGCGGTCGTGGACCCGCACGACCAGGCCGTCGACGGGGGAGCGCACCGGCCGGCCGAACGCCGGGTAGTCGGTCGGCCGCCGCCACTGACCGCCGGAGCCGAACGCGGGACGCGCCCCGTCGCCGGGCTCGGCCGCCAGGTCGATCGCCCACGTCTGGCCCAGCCCGTTGGTGCCGTGCGAGGGCACCCCGGAGGCGGGGGAGTTGACGGCCCGCCACCGGCCCGCGACCGGCGGCTCGACCACCGTGACCGGGTGCTCGGGCGGCCGCACCCGGTCCAGCACCAGGAACCCGACGACGAGCAGGAACCCGGCGAGGGCGGCCGCGGGCACGCCGCTCCCACCGACGGCGATGAGCAGGACGCCGGCCGGTGCCAGCGGGGCGCGGCACCGGGCCGCGAGGACACGCGGGTTCACGACGACACCGCCGCGAGGACGACGTGCAGCGGGACCACGCGCTCGGCCGGCACGGCCCAGCTCCCGCGAGCGGTGGCGCGGAGCCATCCGGCGGCGGTGAGCTGGCGGAGGTGGTGGTGCAACTGACCGGTCGTGCCCAGCCCCGGGAGCGCGGCGAGCCCGGCGGTCGTGCGGGTGCCGCTCAGCACCTCCCGCAGCAGGCGCAGCCGGACCGCGTGCGCCAGCGCGGACAGCTCGGCGGCGAGCTCCGCGTCGGCCGAGCCGTCGCCGAGTGCGTCCTCCGCGGCGTGCGTGCGCTGCCAGGCGTACTGCTCTCCGCTGGGCAGGCGGACCGAGCCCGCGTAGACGACGGCGCCTCCGGGGAAGGCGGCCGCGTCCTCGGCGAGGCCGTCCAGCGCCCAGAACCGCTCGACGTCGCCCGGCGGGTCGACGCCTCGATGCGGCAGCGCGCGTTCGAGGGCGGTCAGCCGTTCCTCGATCTCCCGGAAGCGGTCGGCATCGGTCACACCGGCAGAATACGGAAGTTCGTAGAATCGATCCAGCGACGATCAGCGGGCGGCGCGGGCGATGGCCGCCGAGGCGTCGAGCACGGCGCCGATGACCTCGGGGCTGGGGCGCCGGCCCAGGCGCTCCACCGGTCCCGAGATCGAGACGGCACCCAGCACCGACCCGTTGCCGTCGCGGACGGGGGCCGACAGCGACGCCACGCCGGCCTCGCGCTCGGCCACGCTGTGCGCCCAGCCTCGGCGGCGCACGTCGAGCAGCGTGCGCGCGGTGAAGCTGGCGGAGGGGAGCAGGCGGGTCACCTCGTCGGCGGGCATGAACGCCAGCAGCGCGTGCGCCGCCGAGCCTGCGGTCATGGGTAGCCGGGCGCCGACCGGGACGGTGTCGCGCAGGCCGCTGGTCCGCTCGGCGGCGGCCACGCACACGCGCGTCGCGCCGTCGCGCACGTAGAACTGGGCGCTCTCGCCGGTGGCGTCCCGCAGCGTGACCAGGTGGCGTGCGGCAATCTCGCCGATGTCGGCGGTCGTCCGCCCCAGCTCGGCCAGCGCCGGACCGGGTGCCCAGCTGCCGCTGTCGGTGCGCCGGACGAGGCGGTGCCCCTCGAGGGCGACGGCGAGCCGGTGGGCGGTGGCCCGGGGCAGGCCGGTGCGCGCGACGAGCTCGGCGAGGGTGGCCGGCTCCTGCGCGACGGCGTGCAGGATCGACACTGCTTTGTCCAGAACCGCGACCGGGTTAGGCTGTCCCACACAGCAATACTCGCATCCCGAAGAGTGAGACAGGCAACTCGGGATCGACCAGTCACCCGAAGGGGACGCGCCCGTGCCGAAGACCCTGGCCGAGAAGGTCTACGACGCCCACGTCGTGCGCAGCACGTCGGGGGAGCCCGACCTGCTCTACATCGACCTGCACCTGGTGCACGAGGTCACCAGCCCGCAGGCCTTCGACGGCCTGCGCGCCGCCGGGCGCACGGTGCGTCGACCCGACCTGACGATGGCCACGGAGGACCACAACGTCCCGACCCTGGACATCCTCAAGCCGATCGCCGACCCGATCAGCCGGGCGCAGGTCGACGCGCTCCGCCGGAACGCCGCGGAGTTCGGCATCCGGCTCGCCCCGATGGGTGACCGCGACCAGGGCATCGTGCACGTCATCGGCCCGCAGCTGGGCCTCACCCAGCCCGGCATGACCATCGTCTGCGGGGACAGCCACACCTCCACGCACGGCGCCTTCGGGGCGCTGGCCTTCGGCATCGGCACCAGCGAGGTCGAGCACGTGCTGGCCACCCAGACCCTGCCGCAGTACCGGCCCAAGCAGATGTCGGTCACCGTCGACGGCGAGCTGGCTACCGGGGTCTCGGCGAAGGACATCATCCTGGCCGTCATCGCCCAGATCGGCACCAACGGTGCGGCAGGACACGTCATCGAGTACCGCGGCAGCGCCATCGAGGCGCTGTCGATGGAGGCCCGGATGACCATCTGCAACATGTCGATCGAGGCCGGCGCGAAGGCGGGCCTCATCGCCCCCGACCAGACCACTTTCGACTTCCTGCAGGGGCGCCCGCACGCACCGCAGGGCGCCGACTGGGACGCCGCCGTCGAGCACTGGCGCACGCTGCGCACCGACGACGGCGCGGTCTTCGACCGCGAGGTGACGCTGGACGCATCGACGCTGACGCCGTTCGTCACCTGGGGCACCAACCCCGGCCAGGGCCTGCCGATCGACGGCGTGGTGCCCGACCCGGCCCAGTTCGACGACGACGGCGAGCGGCGGGCCGCCGAGCAGGCGCTGGCCTACATGGGGCTGACCCCCGGCACCCCGCTGCGCGAGATCAAGGTCGACACCGTCTTCCTCGGCTCCTGCACCAACGGCCGGATCGAGGACCTGCGCACCGCCGCGGCCTTCCTGCAGGGCAGGAAGATCGACCCGGACACCCGCATGCTCGTCGTCCCCGGCTCGGTCGGCGTGAAGCTGCAGGCCGAGGCCGAGGGCCTGGACAAGGTCTTCGTGGAGGCCGGCGCCGAGTGGCGGGGTGCGGGGTGCTCGATGTGCCTGGGCATGAACCCCGACCAGCTCAAGCCCGGCGAGCGCTCGGCCTCGACCAGCAACCGCAACTTCCAGGGCCGTCAGGGCAAGGGCGGGCGCACCCATCTGGTCTCGCCGTCGGTCGCTGCCGCCACGGCGCTCACCGGCCGCCTCACCGCCCCCGCCGACCTGATCGGAGCCTGAGCCATGGACGCCTTCACCACGCACACCGGCACCGCCGCGCCGCTGCGCCGCAGCGCCGTCGACACCGACCAGATCATCCCGGCCGAGTACCTCAAGCGGATCACCCGCACCGGTTTCGAGGACGGGCTGTTCATCGCCTGGCGGACCAACGAGCCGGACTTCGTGCTCAACAAGCCCGAGTACGCCGACGCCTCGATCCTGGTGGCCGGCCCCGACTTCGGCACCGGCTCCTCCCGCGAGCACGCCAACTGGGCGCTGCTCGACGGCGGTTTCCGCGTCGTCATCAGCTCCCGGTTCGCCGACATCTTCCGCAACAACTCGACCAAGTCGGGGCTGCTGACGGTCGTGCTGCCGCAGGCCGAGGTGGAGGCGCTGTGGACCGCGATCGAGGCGGACCCGGCGACGCCGGTGACGGTCGACCTGCAGGCCAAGCAGGTGACCTACGGCGACGTGGCGGTGCCGTTCGAGATCGACGACTACACCCGGTGGCGGCTGCTGGAGGGGCTCGACGACGTCGGCCTCACCGAGCGGCACCTCGACGACGTCGAGGCCTACGAGGCGGCGCGCCCGGCCTGGCTCCCGGCGGCGCTGCCCGCGCGCTGAGGCAACGGGGCGTCCGGGTCGGGCTCGAAGTCGCGGTAGTAGTCCGCGACCAGCGCGCCCGGCCGGCCGCCGAGGGCCCAGACGCTGCCCTTGGCGGCCGGCGGGAGCAGGCCGCGGACGCCGTGGCCGTGCACCCCGAGGGCTTGGAGCACCGAGGGGATCACCCCGCCCTGGCTGCACAGCACCGTCGCCCCCGGGCGCTCCAGGAGCTCCGCCACGAGCGCCATCCCCGCCTGCGGGTCGTCGGCGAAGTTCTCCTCGCCCATCCGGGGTGACGGGCACACGTCCACGGCCAGCCGCTCGGCCAGCGGCGCCACCGTCTGCGTGCAGCGCACCTTCGGGGTGCTGAGCACGTCGTCCGGGGCGAACCACGCCAGCGCGTCGGCCAGCTGCTCGGCCTGCCGCAGGCCCTTGTCGTCCAGCGGGCGCTGGTCGTCCGGGCCGTCGAACTCCTGCTTGCTCCCGGCGCGGCCGTGGCGGACCAGCAGCAGGCTCACCTCGCGCGGCACGTCGGTGCGGGCGGCGTCGGTGATCACCAGCCGGTCGTGCTCGTGGGTGACCAGCGCGCTCGCGTCGTCGGGGGCGAGCCAGCGGAGCTCGTCCACCTCGTCGTTGGCGGCGAAGCACCCCCCGACGCAGCGCATGAGCCAGTAGTCCACGTGCTTGGGGACGCCGTCGACCGCGTACTGCGTCGTCGGCCCGCGGCGTCCGGCGACGATGCGGAGCCCGGTCTCCTCGACCACCTCGCGGCACGCGGCGGCCAGCGCGTGCTCGCCGGGGTCGAGCTTCCCCTTCGGCAGCGACCAGTCGTCGTAGCGGGGCCGGTGGACGACGGCGATCTCGATGCCGTCGTCCCCGGCCGGGCGCCACACGACGCCGCCGGCGGCCGCGACGGGCCGCGGCTCAGCCGGCGAGCTCATGGATCCGGTGCATCAGCTCGGCCTGGTAGTCGCGCCCGTCCAGCCGGTCCCACTGCCCATCGCTGCGCAGCTCCCAGCACCGCACGCCGGGCTCCATGGCCGGGCGCAGGGTCTCCTCCAGCTGCCTGCGTGCCGCCTCGTCGCAGACCCGCAGCAGCACCTCGACCCGGCGGTCGAGGTTGCGGTGCATGAGGTCGGCGCTGCCGATCCACCACTCCGGGTCGCCGCCGTTGAGGAAGGAGATCACCCGGGAGTGCTCGAGGAACCGGCCGACGATCGAGCGCACCCGGATGGTCTCGGACAGGCCGGGGACGCCCGGCCGCAGCGCGCAGATGCCGCGGACGAACAGCTCCACCGGCACACCGGCCTGCGAGGCCTCGTAGAGCGCGTCGATGAGCCGCTCGTCGACGATGGAGTTCGCCTTGATGCGAATGCCCGAGGGGCGCCCCTCGCGCGCGTTCCGGGCCTCGCGGCGGATCTTCTCGATCAGCCCGTTGCGGACGCCGTGCGGCGCCACCATGAGCGTCCGGTAGTTGGTCTGCCGCGAGTAGCCGGTGAGCACGTTGAACAGGTCGGTGAGGTCGGCGCCGACGCGCGGATCGGCGGTGAGGATGCCGAGGTCCTCGTAGATGCGGGCGGTCTTCGGGTTGTAGTTGCCCGTGCCGATGTGGCAGTACCGCCGGATCACGCCCTGCTCGCGGCGGACCACGAGGGCCGTCTTGCAGTGGGTCTTCAGCCCCACCAGCCCGTAGACGACGTGGCAGCCGGCCCGCTCCAGCGAACGGGCCCAGCTGATGTTGGCCTCCTCGTCGAACCGGGCCTTGATCTCGACGAGGACCACGACCTGCTTGCCGGCCTGGGCGGCCTCGATCAGCGCCGAGACGATCGGGGAGTCGCCGGAGGTGCGGTACAGCGTCTGCTTGATGGCCAGCACGTCCGGGTCGGCGGCGGCCTGCTCGATGAACCGCTGCACGCTCGTGGCGAACGAGTGGTACGGGTGGTGGACCAGGACGTCGCCCTCGCGGAGGGTGGCGAAGACGCTCTTGGGCGTCTCGCCCTCGGACAGCCGCGGGTGCGTGGCCGGCACGAAGGGCTCGTCCTTGAGCTCGGGTCGGTCGAGGTCGTAGAGCGCCATGAGCGAGGCCAGGTCGAGCAGCCCGGGCACGTGGACGACGTCGGCGGGGGAGACCTCGAGCTCGGAGATGAGCACGTCGAGGATCCGCGGGTCCATCGGCTCGGCGACCTCGAGGCGCACCGCGGGGCCGAACCGGCGCCGGGCGAGCTCGCGCTCCAGCGCCTGCAGCAGGTCCTCGTCGCGGTCCTCCTCGACCTCGACGTCGGCGTTGCGGGTGACGCGGAAGAAGTGGTGGTCGAGCACGTCGAGCCCCGGGAAGAGCTGGGGCAGGTGCGCGGCGATGAGGTCCTCGAGCGGGAGGAAGACCACCGTGTCGTCCTGCGTGGCGACCGGCACGAACCGCGGCACGTTGTTCGGCACCTTGAGCCGCGCGAAGCGGGGCGCGTTGGTGTCCGGGTCGTGCACCGACACCGCGAGGTTCAGCGACAGGCCGCTGATGTAGGGGAACGGGTGCGCCGGGTCGACGGCGAGCGGCGTGAGCACCGGGAAGACCTGGTCGCGGAAGTAGTCCCGGAGCCGGCGCATCGCGTCGTCCTCCAGGTCCTCCCAGTGGACGATCCGGATCCCAGCCTCCTCCAGCCGGGGCAGCACGTCCTTGTTGAAGACGTCGGAGTGCCGCTGCACCAGCTCGCGGGTGCGGGCGGTCACCCGCTCCAGCTGCTCGCGGATGGTCAGCCCGTCGGGCGAGCGGACGGTGAGGCCGGTGCTCTGCCGCCGCTTCAGACCGGCGATGCGCACCATGTAGAACTCGTCGAGGTTGCTCGCGAAGATGGCGAGGAACTTGACCCGCTCCAGCAGCGGCAGCGAGTCGTTCTCGGCGAGCTCGAGCACGCGGGCGTTGAAGTCCAGCCAGGACAGTTCTCGGTTCAGGTAGCGGTCGACGGGGAGGGCCTCGGTCCGGGGAGCGCTCTCTGTTGCCACTCCCTCATCGTGCCGTACCGACCCGGCTCGCGAGCGACGGCGAGCCCCGCACCAGCCCCGACGTGCGCGGGCCGGTCCCCAGCGCCAGCGCTGCCCGCAGGTCGGCGGGGACGTCGACGTCGCGGCGCAGGCCGGGCCAGGCGCCGGTCAGCCGCACCGCGCCGCCGGCCTCGTGGGCTGCGGCGGAGCCGCGACCGAACCGCGGGTGCAACGGGGTGCCGAGGGCGGTCAGCAGGGTGGTGCCCGTTCCCTGGGCGTCGGCCACGAAGCAGCGGGGCGCCGCCTCCGCCACCGCCAGCGCCTCGGCCAGCTCCACCGGGCGGAGGGCGGGCAGGTCGGAGGAGAGCGCGGCGACGGCGTCCCCGGGGGCGCTCCCCGCGCCGTGCTCGAGCGCGGGGTTCAGGCCGCGGTCAGGTTCGTCGGGCACCGTGCGGGCGCCGAGCCCGCGCACCAGGTCGGCGGCCTCCGGCTCGTCGGTGACGACCACGACCGACCCGACCCGCTCGCAGGCCAGCGCCGCGGCGACGGTGTCGGCCAGCAGGGCGAGGACAAGGGCGCCGTGGTCGCCGCCGGGGACGGCGGTGAGCGGCCGCAGCCGGGTCTTGGCGGCGGCGAGGCGCTTCGCCGGGACCACGACCGACCACCTGGACACGGCGACAATGTCAGCACACGGTGCCCCGGGACCCCGTCGGCCGGGACCCGGTGCTCCCCGCGCCGAGGCTCGGGTCGATCATGGGCTGGCTCACAGGAGAGGGAGGGGAGCCGGTGTCGGACGAGACGTCCTCGCGGGGGACGAGCGCGACCGGACCGGTGCGCGCACGCGGTGCCCGCCGTTCCGGCAAGTGGCGCACCCGGGGGCGCATCTCCTTCCCGCTGTGGCTGTGCATCCTCGTGATCTACCCGGTGTCCTCGCTGCTGTTCCGGCTGCGCTACCACCACGCCGAGCGCATCCCCCTGACCGGGCCGGTGCTCCTGGTGGCCAACCACGTGTCGGTGCTGGACCCGCTGGCCTGCGCCCGCCTGGTCTTCGACCGCGGCCGGATCCCGCACTTCCTGGCCAAGGAGGCGGTGTTCAGGGGTCTGGCCGGCACCATCCTGCGGGCGACCGGGCAGATCCCCGTCGCCCGGTTCTCCAGCGCCGCGCGGAGCGCGCTCGCGGCGGCGGAGGCCGATCTGCGGGCGGGCAGCATCGTCGTCGTCTACCCAGAGGGGTCGGTGACCCGGGACCCCGACTGGTGGCCGATGCAGGCGCGCACGGGGGCGGCGCACCTGGCGCTCACCACCGACGCCGTGGTGGTCCCGGTCGCCCAGTGGGGGCCGCACCGGGTGCACGACTACCACACCAAGGAGCTGCACCTGCGGTTCCGCACGCCCGCCGACTACCTCGTCGGCGAGCCGATCGACCTCTCCGCGGCGCGGGCCGAGGTGCGCGCGGGCCGCCCCCTGGAGCCCGCGCTGCTGCGGGAGACGACGGAGCTGATGATGTCCCGGGTCCGCGACCAGCTGGCCGATCTGCGCGGGGAACCCGCGCCGCGTGCGATCCACCCCGCTCCCCGGCGGGACCGGCACGGCGACCTCCCCGGGAGCGCCGCGTGACGCGGGCGGCGGTCCTGGGGGCCGGGTCCTGGGGGACGACGTTCGCCAAGGTGCTCGCCGACGCAGGCTGCGACGTCCGGCTCCACGCGCGGCGGCCCGAGCTCGTCGGGGCCATCACCGACGAGCGGGAGAACCCCGACTACCTGCCGGGTGTGCGCCTGCCCGACCGGCTGCGGGCGACGGTCGACCCGGCCGAGGCGCTGGACGGCGCCGACGTCGTCGTGCTGGCGGTGCCCTCGCAGTCGCTGCGCGGCAACCTCACGTCCTGGCGGGAGCTGCTGCCCCCGGACGCC
The DNA here is from genome assembly GCF_054050795.1 of Blastococcus sp. SYSU DS1024. Taxonomy (NCBI): domain Bacteria; kingdom Bacillati; phylum Actinomycetota; class Actinomycetes; order Geodermatophilales; family Geodermatophilaceae; genus Blastococcus; species Blastococcus sp. SYSU DS1024. The sequence continues at coordinate 51,473 of NZ_JBJHAA010000004.1, read as the reverse complement.
ACGCTGCTCTCGCTCATGAAGGGCATCGAACTCGGCACCACCAAGCGCATGAGCGAGGTGATCTGCGAGATCACCGGCGCCAGGGCGGCGCGGGTGGCGGCGCTGTCGGGCCCGAACCTCGCCCGGGAGATCGCCGAGGAGCAGCCGGCCGCCACGGTGATCGCGTGCGCGGACGCCGATCGGGCGGCGGTCCTGCAGGCGGCCTGCCACACCCCCTACTTCCGCCCGTACACCAACCCCGACGTGGTCGGCTGTGAGCTGGGGGGCGCGGTGAAGAACGTCATCGCCCTCGCCTGCGGCATCGCGGAGGGGCTGGGCTTCGGGGACAACACCCGCGCCTCGCTCATCACCCGGGGGCTGGCGGAGACCACCCGGCTGGGGCTCGCGCTGGGGGCCGAGCCGGCCACCTTCGCGGGGCTGGCGGGCCTGGGAGACCTGGTGGCCACCTGCAGCTCGCCGCTGTCGCGCAACCGCACCTTCGGCGAGAAGCTGGGGCGCGGCATGACGGTCGAGGAGGTCCAGCAGAGCACCCGGCAGACGGCGGAGGGCGTGAAGAGCTGCCGGTCGGTGCTCGACCTGGCCCGGGCGCACCGGATCGACGTCCCGATCACCGAGGCGGTCGTCCGGGTGTGCCACGAGGGCGAGGCGCCCGGCCGGATCGTGCGGCAGATCATGTCGCGCGAGGCGAAGTCGGAGTGATGAAGTCTGCGGACGTGGGCAGTGGATGGGGCGACGGGACCAGGTCGGTGCGCGCGGGGGAGGGGCCCGCGGCGCCGGGTGAGCCGATGCGGCCCTCGCCGGTGTTCGCCGCCCCCTTCCACCTCGGGGACCAGCCACCGCGGGCCGGCGGGGCCGACGCCTACGCGCGGACCGAGCACCCGACGCTGCGGCACTTCGAGGACGCCGTCGGGGAGCTCGACGGCGGCCGCTGCCTCTCCTTCGCCACCGGGATGGCGGCGCTCACCGCCGCGGTGCTGGCCCCCACCCGCAGCGGTGACCGCGTCGTGCTGCCGTCGGACGGCTACTACACGACCCGCCTGCTCGCCGCTGAGGAGCTGGCCCGCTTCGGCATCGAGGTGCAGTACGTGCCCACGCCGGAGATCGGGCGCGTCGCCGCCGACGGGGGGCTCGCAGGCGCCCGCATGGTGCTGCTGGAGACGCCGAGCAACCCGCAGCTGGACGTCTGCGACATCGCGGCCGTGGCGGCGGCCGCGCACGCCGCCGGCGCGCTGGTCGCGGTCGACAACACCACCGCCACCCCGCTGGGTCAGCGCCCCCTGGCGCTGGGGGCCGACCTCACCGTGGGCAGCGACACCAAGGCGCTCACCGGGCACAGCGACGTGCTGCTCGGGCACGTGACCGTGACCGACGAGGAGCTGTACGCGGCCGTGAAGGGCTTCCGCGACCGCACCGGCAGCACGCCGGGGCCGTTCGAGGCATGGCTCGGGCACCGGTCGATGAGCACCCTGGACCTGCGGCTGGCCCGTCAGGCGGCGAACGCGGCGGCGGTCGCCGAGCTGCTCGCCGGGCACCCGGCCGTCACGAACCTGCGCTGGCCGTGGCGGGCGGGCGACCCGTCGTCCGCGCTGGCCGCCCGCCAGATGCTGCGCCCGAACGGCGTGGTGTCCGCGGAGCTGCCCGACGAGGCCGCGGTCGCCCGGGTGCTGGCGGAGAGCCGGTTGTGGGCGGCGGCGACGAGCTTCGGCGGCGTGCACAGCACCATCGACCGGCGCGCGCAGTGGGGCGGGGACGCGGTGCCCGCGGGCTTCGTGCGGCTGTCCTGCGGGATCGAGGACACCGCCGACCTGGTCGCCGACCTAGCCCGCGCGCTCGACGCGCTCGGCTGACGCGCTCCGGCGGCGGCTGCCCGCGACGGTGAGCCAGATGCTCACGCCGAAGTAGTAGACGAGGTAGACCAGGCTCAGCACGACGACCGCCGGGTGCGGGTCGGGGTACTGGACGATCAGCACGGCGAAGGCGACGAGCCAGACCGCCGCCAGCCCCAGGTTCACGCCCCGCAGCAGTTTGGTGCGCGACGGGTAGACGTACTTGACCGGCACGAACACCAGCACGGTCAGGACGGCGAGCGCGATGCCGGCGCCGGTGGTGCCGATGTCGAGGATGATCGCGTAGAAGGCGACCACGTTCCAGTAGCTGGGGAAGCCGAGGAAGTAGTGGTCCTCGGTCTTCGCATCGGTGCGGCAGAACTGGTAGCAGGAGGCCAGCAGCGGCAGCGCGGCCAGGATCCACCCGAGGGCACCGCCGGGCAGCCGGTCGGTCGTCCAGAGCAGCACGATGGGGGCGAAGGCGTAGGTCAGGTAGTCGACGATGTCGTCCATCCGGGCGCCGTCGAGCCAGGGGATCGTCTCCTTGACCCGGAACCGCCGGGCCAGCATCCCGTCGGTGCCGTCGATGACCAGCGTCGCGAGGATGAGCCACAGGGCGACCACCACGTCGCCCTCGAACGCCGCCAGCACGATCAGCAGGCCGAGCACCGAGCCGCTGGCGGTGTACAGGTGCACCGCTGCGCCGGCCAGGCGCAGGCGCAGGGAGAAACCGGGCGAGCCGGAGGAGCGCACCGCCCCGGGCGCCGTCTCGATGGCTGCGTCATCGTGCACGCGACGAGGCTGCCACACCTCGGTCGGCCCGGCGGGCCGAGGCGTGCACCGACGTCGCGGCGGGGCCCGCGACGCGCCCTGGTTTAGGGTCGCGGCAATGAGCGGACAGCAGGGCAGGGTGCGTGTGGCCGTCGTCTTCGGGGGGCGCAGCGAGGAGCACGCCATCTCCTGCATCTCGGCCGGCAGCGTCATGGCCGCGCTCGACCCGGAGCGGTACGAGGTGGTCCCCGTCGGCATCGCGCGGGACGGGCGCTGGGTGCTGCCCGACCCCGGCCAGCAGCTCGCCCCGACCGACGGCGCGCTGCCCGAGGTCACCGGCGGGACGGCGGTCTCGCTGGTCGGTGACCCGGAGGCGCGCGGCCTGGCCGTCCTGGAGCCCGGCGCGGCGGTCGGCCGGGCGCTCACCGAGGTCGACGTCGTCTTCCCGGTCCTGCACGGGGCGTTCGGCGAGGACGGCACGGTGCAGGGGCTGCTGGAGATGACGGGGCTGCCCTACGTGGGGTCCGGGGTGTTCGCCAGCGCCGCCTCCATGGACAAGGAGTTCACCAAGAAGCTCCTGGCCGCGGCCGGCCTGCCGCAGGGCGAGCACGTCGTCCTGCGCGACGAGCACGGCGCGGTCTGCGCCGACCCCGCGGTGCTCGACGAGGAGGGGCGGGAGCGCCTCGGTCTGCCGGTCTTCGTGAAGCCGGCCCGCGCCGGGTCGAGCATCGGCATCAGCAAGGTCACCGACTGGGCACAGTTCCCGGCGGCCGTCGCGGCGGCCGCCGCGGTCGACCCGAAGGTGATCGTGGAGGCGGCCGTCCCGGGCCGGGAGATCGAGTGCGGCGTCCTCGCCGCCCGCGGCACGGGGCTGCCGGAGGCGAGCCTGCCCGCCGAGATCCGGCTGCGGCCGGGGGTCGACTGGTACGACTTCGCGGCCAAGTACCTCGACGACGCCGCGGAGTTCGACATCCCGGCCGACCTCACCCCGGAGCAGCTCGCCGCGGTGCAGGCCGCCGCACGCCGTGCCTACCTCGCCCTGGACTGCCGCGGGCTGGCCCGGGTCGACTTCTTCCTCGGCGCCGGCCCCGACGGCGCGGACCGGCTGGTCATCAACGAGGTGAACACGATGCCCGGGTTCACCCCGATCTCGATGTTCGCCCGCATGTGGGCGGCCACCGGCGTGGACTTCGCCGACCTGGTGGACCGCCTGGTGAGCGGGGCGCTCGCCGACGGAGCGCGGCCGGGCCGGTGACCGCGGGGCGGCCGGGTCCGGGGAACGCGGCGGCCACCCGCTCCCGGGTCGTCCTCGTGGTCGTGGTCGCCGCCGCGCTGCTGAGCGGGTGCGGGCGCACGGTCGACGGCGTCCCCACCGCCGCGGCGCCGTCGGACCGGCCGTCCTCCCCGGCGGAGCTCGAGGAGCTCATCGTCCGGGAGGTGCCCTCGGGGCTGCCGCGGCTCCGCGACGAGGAGCTGGACCCACCGGCCGGGCCCAAACGGCTGGAGGACGTCGCCGGCTACGCGCCCGATCCGGAGCGCGAGCTCGCGGTGCTGGAGAGCTACGGCTACCGGTACGGGTGGGAGCGCTTCTGGGGCCGGGAGTCCGGCCCGATGACCGGCGTGTTCGTCGACCAGTTCGAGCAGCGGGCCGGTGCCCGGGCCTACGCCGAGGACCTGGCCCGCAACGACACGGAGCTGTACGGGGGCGTCCTCGGCGTCGACCCACCCGAGCTGCCCGCCAACTGCCGCCTGCTCACCGTGGACGCGCCCGTGCCGGCGGCGGGGCTGCTCGACCCGGCGGCGTTCGCCTGGTGCTGGCACGGCGTCTTCAGCGTCTCGGTGACCTCCGTGGCCGGATCGGTCCCCGATGCCGTGCGGGAGGTCGGCGCCGTGCTGGAGGCCCAGCTGGACCTGCTGCCGCCCGGGTGAGCGCTCCAGCGGCCTCAGGGGCCCGGCGTGGGCTCCTGGTAGGGGAGCGCCTCGGCCAGCGGCACGGTCAGCGCCGTCACCGGGGCGCTGTCGACGCCGGCGGGCAGCCGCATCTCGACGTAGACGGGGCGGTCCACCGCCGTCCAGACCGTGGCGTCGGGGTCGCTGGTGTCGACGTGCCACTGGACACCGTTGATCTGGATGGCCGACGCGCCGACGGTCCACCCCTCCGGCCGTTCGACGCCGCAGGTGAGCACCGCGGCCGGCTCGCCCCAGGCGTAGACGAAGGGGCTCTCGGACCGCACCCGGCGCGACGGCTCCCCGGCCAGCTCCAGCGGCAGGTTCTCCATCAGCGCGGGGCAGTGCTCCTCGGCCTCGGGGGTGATCTCCGGCGTGTCCACCTCGAGCACCGGGAGGTCCTCGGGGCGGACGGGGGCGGCGCCCTCGATCTCGGCCGGGCCCTCCGGTGCGGAGGTGGTCTCCTCGCCGCGCACGTTGACCAGCACGACGAGCGCGATCACCACCGGGAGCGTGATCGCCGTGATCAGGATCGCGGCCCGGCGCAGCGGATCCACGGAGCGAGTGCTCAGATGTTGACGACCGGGCAGGTCAGCGTCCGGGTGATCCCGTCGACCGACTGCACCCGGGCGACCACGAGCCGACCGAGCTCGTCGACGGTGTCGGCCTCGGCGCGGACGATGACGTCGTACGGGCCGGTGACGTCCTCGGCCTTCGTGACGCCGCTGATCTCGCTGATCGTCGAGGCGACCTGGGCGGCCTTGCCGACTTCGGTCTGGATGAGGATGTAGGCGTGGACCACGGGAGATCCTTCCTCCGGCAACAGTGCCGAGACGTCGTCCCCGCCGGCTGGCGGACTCGTCGGAAACCTACCGCAGCGACTGGAGAGCATCGATGAGCCGACCCCGCCCCCTGGTCCCGCGCGGCGATCCGGCCGACAGCGTGCGGGTCGTCGGGGAGTTCGGCGTGATCGCCCGGGTGCTGGCGCGGTCCGGCACCGCCCCGGCCGCCGACGTGGGCCCCGGCGACGACGCCGCGGTGCTGCGCACGCCCGACCAGCGGGTCGTCGTCACCACCGACGTCCTGGTGGAGGGGCGGCACTTCCGGCGGGACTGGTCCTCGGCGGAGGACGTGGGGCACAAGGCGGCCGCGGCCAACCTGGCCGACGTCGCCGCGATGGGCGCCCGGACGACGGCGCTGGTGGTCGGGCTGGCCTGCCCGCCGGACACCCCCACCAGCTGGCTGGAGGGGCTCGCCACCGGCCTGGCGGAGGAGTGCGCCGGCTCGGGGGCCGCCGTCGTCGGCGGGGACACGGTGGCGGCCGCGCCCGACAGCACCGGCATCGTCGTGTCGGTGACCGCGCTGGGCGACCTCGGCGGGCGGGCGCCGGTGCTGCGCTCGGGTGCCCGCCCCGGCGACGTCGTGGCGCTGGCCGGGCGGCTGGGGTGGTCGGCGGCCGGGCTGGCGGTGCTGCGGCGGGGCTTCACCAGCCCGCTGGCCGTGGTGGCGGCGCACCGCCGCCCCACCCCGCCGTACGCGGCGGGACAGGTGGCGGCCGACGCCGGCGCCACCGCGATGTGCGACGTGAGCGACGGGCTGGTGGCCGACGCCGGGCACCTGGCCGACGCCAGCGGCGTCGTCCTCGACCTGGACCGCGGCGCCCTCGTGCGGGCCTGCCTGGAGCCGGTGGGCCCGCTGCAGCAGGTGGGGTCGGCGCTGGGCGTGGACCCGGTGGCGTGGGTGCTCACCGGCGGGGAGGACCACGCGCTGGTGGCCACGTTCCCGCGGAAGGTGGCGCTCCCGCCGGGGTGGACGGCGATCGGGGTCGTGCGCCCCGGCAAGCCCCGGCCGGGGGTGCGGGTGGACGGCGTCGCCGCCGCGGACGTGCTGGCGGCCGTGGGAGCGGAGCGGGCAGGGCATGTGCACTTCGGCTGAGCGGGTGCTGCGGGACGGGTCGGTGGCCCGGCTGCGGCCGGTGCCCTACGACGAGCCCGCGGCGCAGGAGCTGGTCGAGGCCGTCCAGCAGGAGTACGTGAGCCGGTACGGCGGGCGGGACGAGGCCGTCGTCGACCCGGCGGAGTTCCTGCCGCCGGCCGGGCTCTTCCTCGTGGCCGAGGTGGGCGGCGCGGCGGCGGGGTGCGGGGCGTGGCGCGTCTACCCGCCGGGCGGTGTGGAGATCAAGCGGGTCTACGTGGCACCGGCGTTCCGCCGCCGCGGCCTCGCGCAGGTGATCATGGCGGAGCTGGAGTCCACCGCCGCCCGGGCCGGCCACCGGTCCGTGGTGCTCAACACGGGGCAGCGGCAGCCGGAGGCGGTCGCGCTGTACCGGGAGCTGGGGTACGTCCCCGTCCAGGGGTACGGCGTCTACGCATGCTCGCCGGAGGCCGTGTTCCTCGGCAAGGACCTGCCGCTCTCCGGGAGCGGGGAGGAGACGACGTGGGCATCGTGACCCTCTCGGCGCCCTACGGCGCCGCGGGAGCGGAGGTCGGACCCGCCGTGGCGGCACGCCTGGGCCTGCCGTTCCACGACCGGGCGATCCCCGCCCAGGTGGCCGGGCGGCTGGGGGTGCCGGTGGAGGAGGCCGAGGCCAACGACGAGACGGTGGTCCGCGGGCTCTGGCGGTTGGTGGCCTCGCTCGGGACGATGCCCGACCCGGTGGGCGGGGTCGTGCCCGGGGTACCGCTGCCCGACGCGCGGGCCTACCGGGAGCAGACCGAGCGGGTGCTCGGCGAGATCGCGGCGGGCGGCGGCGGGGTGGTGCTCGGCCGCGCCGCGGCGATGGTGCTGCGCGACCGGACCGACGCGCTGCACGTCCGGCTCGACGGTCCGCGGGACCGGCGGCTGGCCGCGGCAGTGGCGCGGTCGGGGCGGCCCCGCGAGGAGGTGGCGCGCGAGATGGCCGCGAACGACCGGGCGCGGGAGGCGTACGTGCGGCACTTCTACCGCTGCGACCCGGCCGCGGCCGGCCACTACCACCTGGTCGTGAACAGCACGGAGCTCCCGCTGGACACCGTCGTGGACCTCGTGGTGACCGCCGCGCGGGGACGCGGCATCGGGCGCTGAGGCACACGCGAGGAGCCCCGGAGGTCGATGACCTCCGGGGCTCCTCGATGTTCTCGCGCCCCCCTCAGGGGGCCTGTGTCACGCGCGGGCGACCTTGCCGGCGCGGATGCACGAGGTGCACGCGTTGATCCGGCGACGGTTGCCGGGGGCGATCAGCGCCCGCACGGACTGGATGTTCGGGTTCCAACGGCGCGGCGTGCGGCGGTGCGAGTGCGACACCGACATACCGAAACCGGGGCCCTTGCCACACACATCGCACACGGCAGCCACGGTGGATCACTCCCAGAAGAATCGTTCACAGACGGCGGGGCAAGGCAGCACCCGCATCAAGACCGTCCAGCAGTCTAACCGCTTCCCGGGCGGGATGTCGCAGCCCCCTCCGGAGATGCCTGCCACCGGCACTGCCGCGGCCCGCAGCGCCCGGGCGCTGTCGGGCCGGGTGGGTAACCTCCTCGCGTGCTGACGGCGCTGGACGACGCCGCGGTCGGTCAGTGGTGCCGGGCCGCGGTCGAGGCGCTGTCCGACTCCCGGGCGCGGCTCGACGACCTCAACGTCTTCCCCGTGCCCGACGGGGACACCGGCACCAACCTCCTGCACACCGCCGAGGGCGCGCGGGCGGCGCTGGACGCGGCGGCCCCGGGCGAGTCCAGCTGGGCGGTCGTGGCCCGCGGCGCGGTCCTGGCCGCCCGCGGCAACTCCGGCACCATCCTGGCCCAGCTGCTGCGCGGGCTGGCCGACCACCTCGCCGGTGAGCCCCCGGCCGACGGCCCGGCCTTCGCCGCCGCGCTGCACAAGGCCGCCGAGAGCGCCTACACCGCCGTCGCCGACCCCGAGGAGGGCACCTTCCTCACCGTCGCCCGGGCCGCCGGGGAGGCGGCCGTGGCGGCCGTCGACGACGGGCGCGCGGCGCTGGCCGACGTCGTCGTGGCCGCGGCCGACGGTGCCCGGCTCGCCCTGGATGGGACCCCCGGCCAGCTCGCCGTGCTGCGCGAGGCCGGGGTCGTCGACGCCGGCGGAGCCGGGCTGTCGATCGTCCTGGACGCCCTCGTGCGCACGGTCACCGGAGTGCATCCGGTCCGCCCGGCGCTGGCCCGCCGCGACGGCTCCCGGCCCCACCGGCACGGCGCCGAGCACGCCCCGCACCAGCCGCCGCCCGGGCCGGGCAGCGAGGTGCAGTACCTCCTCGCGGACGCCGACGAGACGGCGGTCGCCCGGCTGCACGCGCGCCTCGCCGAGCTCGGCGACAGCCTCGTCGTCGTCGGCGTGGACACGCCGACCGGCCGCGAGTGGAACGTGCACGTGCACGTCAGCGACGTCGGTGCCGCCATCGAGGCCGGCATCGAGGCCGGCCGCCCGCACCGCATCACGGTCACCCCGCTGGCGCCGGTGCCTCCGGCCGCGCCGGTGCCGGGCCTGCGCACGGCCGTCGCGGCGGTGCACAGCGACGGCCTGGCCGAGCTCTTCCGCGCCGAGGGTGTCCGCGTCGTCGTCTGCGACATCGGGGGGATCACCGAGGACGACCTGTACGAGGAGATCGTCGCCGCCGCCGCCCAGGAGGTGGTGGTGCTCCCGAACGACGAAGGCCTGCACGCCGTCGCCGCCCGCGCGGCCGCCCGGGCGCGGGAGGCCGGGCGCGAGGTCGGCGTGGTGCCCACGCGCTCCCCGGTGCAGGGTCTGGCCGCCGTGGCGGTCGCCGATCCGCAGCAGCGCTTCGGCGACGACGTCATCACCATGGCCGAGGCCGCGGCGGCGACCCGCTGGGCCGAGCTCACCGTCGCCGACCAGGAGGCGCTGACCTCCGCCGGTCGCTGCCATCCGGGGGACGTGCTCGGCTCCGCCGAGGGGGACGTCGTCGTGATCGGCGCGGAGCTCGCCGCCGTCGCCTGCGACCTGCTCGACCGGTTGCTCTCGGCGGGCGGGGAGATGGCCACCCTCGTCGTCGGCCCCGACGAGGCGCTCGGCGACGAGGTCTGCCACCACCTCGCGACGGTGCACCCCACCGTCGAGGTGGTCCGCTACGGCGGGGGCCCCAGCTCGATCCCGTTGCAGATCGGGGTCGAGTGACGTGGCGGTGACCCTGGAGACGCCGCTGGCGCGGGTGCTCGGGCCCAAGACCGCCACCGGCATGGCCGAGCAGCTGGGCCTGCACACGGTGCGCCACCTGCTGCGGCACTACCCCCGCCGCTACGCCCGGCGCGGGGAGATGGCCCGCCTCGACGACCTCCAGCCCGGCGACCGGGTGACGGTGCTCGCCCAGGTGAGGACCGTCAGCACCCGGCCCATGCGGCAGCGGCGCGGCACGATCACCGAGGTCACCGTCGGCGACGGCGCCAGCACGATGAAGCTCGTCTTCTTCAGCCACAAGCACGCTCGCCTGGCGCCCGGGGTGTGGGGGATGTTCGCCGGCACCGTGGGCAGCTACCAGGGCAAGCTGCAGTTCACCCACCCCGACATGCACCTGCTCAGCGGCGACGATGACGACGACGACTGGGCGCGCGAGCTGGTGCCGATCTACCCGGCGAGCAAGGACGTCTCCAGCTGGGTCATCCAGAAGTCGGTGAAGCTGCTGCTCGGCGGCGCGGGCAACCTCGCCGACCTGGTCACCGACCCGCTCCCGGAGGAGATCCGCACCCGGCACGGCCTGCTGTCGCTGCCGGCGGCGCTGCTCGACATCCACCGCCCCACCACCAGCCGGGACGTCGAGCGCGCCGAGCGCCGGCTGAAGTGGGACGAGGCGCTCACCCTCCAGCTCACGCTCGCCGCCCGCCGCCGGGCCGCCGCGCTGGAGCCGGGCACGGCGCGGCCGCGCACGCCCGGGGGGCTGCTCGACGCGGTCGACGCCGCGCTGCCCTTCGCCCTGACCGAGGGCCAGCGGGCGGTGGGGGAGGAGCTGGCCGCCGAGCTGGACCGGGACCAGCCCATGCACCGGCTCCTGCAGGGGGAGGTCGGGTCGGGCAAGACCGTGGTCGCCCTGCGCGCCATGGCCCAGGTCGTCGACGCCGGCGGCCAGGCCGCCCTGCTCGCGCCGACGGAGGTGCTCGCCGCCCAGCACGCCCGCGGCATCCGCGCCCTCCTCGGGCCGCTGGGCCGCGCGGGTGAGCTCGACGGCGACCCCGCCGGCACCCGCGTCACCCTGCTCACCGGCTCGCTCAAGGCCGCCGCCCGCCGCGAGGCCCGCGCCGAGGTCGCCGAGGGGCGGGCCGGCATCGTCGTCGGCACCCACGCCCTGCTGCAGGAGGGCGTCGAGTTCGCCGACCTCGGGCTGGTCGTCGTCGACGAGCAGCACCGCTTCGGCGTCGAGCAGCGGGACGCGCTGCGGGCCAAGGGGAGCCGGCCCCCGCACGTGCTGGTCATGACCGCCACGCCGATCCCGCGGACCGTGGCGATGACCGTCTACGGGGACCTGGAGACCTCCACCCTCCGGCAGCTGCCCAGCGGCCGGGGGGGCGTCGCCAGCTCCGTCGTCCCGGTCGTGGAGAAGCCCGGCTGGCTCGACCGGGCCTGGGAGCGGCTCCGCGAGGAGGTCGCCGCCGGCCGGCAGGCCTACGTGGTCTGCCCCCGCATCGGCGACCTGCCCGGGGACGAGCCGGAGGACGCCGACGGCGCGCCGCCCGACGACGACGCCCGCAGCGACCGCCGACCCCCGCTGGCCGTCCTCGACGTCGCCGAGGCGCTGCGCGCCGGCCCGCTGGCCGGGCTGCGCCTCGCCGTCCTGCACGGGCGGATGACCCCCGAGGAGAAGGACGGCGTCATGCGCGCGTTCGCCGCGGGGGAGCTCGACGTGCTCGTGGCCACCACCGTCATCGAGGTCGGCGTCGACGTGCCGAACGCCACCGTCATGGTGGTGATGGACGCCGACCGGTTCGGCGTCAGCCAGCTGCACCAGTTGCGCGGCCGGGTGGCCCGGGGGCAGCACGCCGGGCTGTGCCTGCTGGTCAGCGAGGCCCCGACGTCGTCGCCGACGGGGCAGCGGCTGACGGCGGTCGCCTCGACCTCCGACGGTTTCGAGCTGGCCCGGCTGGACCTGGAGACCAGGCGGGAGGGTGACGTCCTCGGCGCCGCCCAGTCCGGCCGGCGGTCGGGCATCAAGCTGCTCTCGCTCCTGGAGGACGAGGAGCTCATCGCCGAGGCGCGGGCCGAGGCGACCGCCCTGCTGTCCACCGAGCGAGGGCTGGCCGACCACCCCGGTCTCGCCGCCGAGGTCGCCGCCCTGGCCAGCGACGAGCGCGCCGAGTGGTTGGAGAAGGCGTGACGAGGCTGATCGCGGGGCTCGCCGGTGGCCGGCGTCTGCAGGTGCCGCCGGCGGGGGTCCGCCCGACCGGGGACAAGGCCCGCGGGGCGCTGTTCAACTCCCTCGGCACGCTGGTCGACCTCGAGGGGGCCGCGGTGCTGGACCTCTACGCCGGTTCCGGTGCCCTGGGCCTGGAGGCGCTCTCCCGCGGGGCGGCGACCGTGGTGTTCGTCGAGTCCGGCCCGAAGGTGCTCCCCGTTCTGCGGGCCAACCTGGCGGCGATCGGACTGCCCGGGGGGCGGGTGGTGGCGGGCTCCGTCCCCACCGTCGTCGCCGGCCCGGCCCCGCAGGTCTTCGACGTCGTGCTCGCCGACCCGCCCTACGCCACGCCGACCGAGGAGGTCCACGAGGTGCTCCGGGCCCTGGTGGCGGGAGAGTGGCTGGCGCCCGGCGGCGTCGTCGTGGTCGAGCGGTCCAGCCGGGAACGGGCGTGGGAGTGGCCGACACCCCTGGAAGGTCTGCGCGAGCGGCGCTACGGCGAGGCCGTGCTCCGGTACGGTCGGCGTCCGTGAGGCGTGCCGTCTGCCCAGGTTCCTTCGATCCGGTCACCAACGGGCACGTCGACGTCATCTACCGGGCCGCCGGCCTCTACGACGAACTGGTCGTGGCGGTGCTGGTGAACCCGGGCAAGGCGGGGCTGTTCTCCGTCGACGAGCGCATGGAGCTGCTCCGCGATGCCGTCGCCGACCTGCCCAACGTGCGGGTGGACAGCTTCCAGGGCCTGCTCGTCGACTACTGCCGCAGCCACGACATCCCGGTCATCGTCAAGGGGCTGCGGGCGGTGAGCGACTTCGAGTACGAGCTGCAGATGGCGCAGATGAACCGCGAGCTGGCCGCCATCGAGACGTTGTTCGTGCCGACCGCCCCGCAGGTCGGCCACCTCTCCTCCAGCCTGGTCAAGCAGATCGCCACCTTCGGCGGGGACGTCTCCCGGCTGGTGCCCAAGGCCGTCGACGACCGGCTGCGCGAGCGGGCCCGCGAGGCGCGCTCGTGACCCGGCCCGGGCGCGGCCACACCACCGAGGTGGTCTACCGCCTCTACGAGACCGTGGACGAGCTGACCACGGTCATCGAGAACGCCCGCAGCGTGCCGATGTCGAGCTCGTGCATGGTGCCCCGCGACCACGTGCTCGACCTGCTCGACGACCTGCGCGAGTCGCTGCCGGAGGACGTGCAGGCCGCCGGCGCGATCGTCGAGCAGCGGACCGAGATCCTGCAGCAGGCGCAGGCCGAGGCCGAGCGGCTCACCGGCCGGACCCGTGCGGACAGCGAGCAGCTCCTCGCCCAGGCCAAGCGGCAGCGCGACGAGATCGTCGGCACGGCCCGGCGGCAGCGCGACGAGCTGCTGGCCCAGGCCCAGGCCGACGCCGAGCAGATCCTGCTGGAGGCCGAAGCCGAGGCCGAGGCGCTGGTCGCCGAGGGTCAGCAGCACCGGGCCGCCCTCATCGCCGAGGCCCACGCCGAGCACGAACGGCTGATGACCGAGACCGAGGTCTACCGCACGGCCGTCTCGCGCGCCGACGAACTGGGTGCACAGACCGCCGCCGACGTGGCGCGCATGCGTGCGGAGGTCGACGAGTACGTCGACAGTCGGCTGGCCGAGTTCGGCGGGACGCTGGAGCGGATGCTGCGCTCGGTGGACAAGGCCCGCAGCACCCTGCGGGACGCCTAGAAGGACCCCCTTCCCCCGCCGTTCGCAGGCTCACGGCGGGATCCTGAAGGGGGCCGCTCCCGCCTTCGGAAGCGCCGGCACGGGATCGGGTAGTCTCGATCCCTGGTCCGGCCGTCGGCTTCGCGCCCGGCCGTCCACCCTCCCCTGCTCCCGACCGCGAGTACCGACATGCCTGCTGCTTCGCCGAACCGCTCCGGCGCCGTGCCTCACGAGGACCGGCGTCCCTCGGCCAACCCCTGGAAGGTCGACCTCCGCGAGCTGGGCCGGCGGGCGGGGTCGATGCAGGAGCTGGACCGGACCGCGCCCGCCCCCGGTGACTGGCGGGTCGAGCTGCTCGGCGTGCCCGAGGCCGCCGACGTCCACCTGCACCTGCGGCTGGAGTCGGTCATGGAGGGCGTGCTGGTCACCGGCGAGTTCTCGGTCCCGGTCGCGGGCTCCTGCGCGCGCTGCCTGGAGCCGATCGAGGACGTCCTCCGCCTCGACGTCCAGGAGCTGTACGCCTACTCGGGCAGCACCACCGAGGCGACGAGCGAGGAGGACGAGGTCCGCCGGATCGAGGGCGACTTCCTCGACCTGGAGCCGCTCGCCCGCGACGTCGTCGTCCTGAGCCTCCCGCTGGCCCCGGTCTGCACCGAGGACTGCTCCGGCTTGTGCGTCGACTGCGGTCAGCGCCTGGACGATCTGCCCGCCGATCACGCTCACGAGGTCGTCGACGCCCGCTGGGCGGGCCTCGCGGCGAAGTTCGGCACCACTGCTTCCTCGCCGGGCACCCCCGGCGATTCCACCACCCCAGAGGAGAACTGATCGTGGCCGTTCCGAAGCGGAAGATGTCGCGTGCCAACACCCGCATGCGCCGGTCGCAGTGGAAGGCCAGCGCGCCGACCCTGTCGCCGTGCCCGAACCGCGCCTGCGGCGAGCTCAAGCCCCCGCACCAGGCGTGCCCGACCTGCGGGCAGTACGACGGCCGCCAGGTCCTGTCGGTCTGACCTCCCGCACCCGCACCGCCATGGGGACGACGGCCGCCGAGCGGCATCCTGACGGGGATGCCGTCGACGGTCGCGTCCCCGCGGCGCCTCCGGGCGGCGCGGAGCACGCGGAGCGCGCCGCCACCTGGCTGTTCGACGCGCTCGGCGTCGCGCTGCCGGGTGGGCTGCTGCCGCTGGCGTTGACCCACCGGTCGTTCGCCTACGAGAACGGTGGCCTGCCGACCAACGAGCGCCTGGAGTTCCTCGGCGACTCGGTGCTCGGGCTCGTCGTCACCGACGAGCTGTACCGCAGCCAGCCCGACCTCCCCGAAGGGCAGCTGGCCAAGCTGCGCGCCTCGGTGGTCAACATGACGTCGCTGGCCCGGGTCGCCCGGCGCCTGGGCGACGGCGGGCTCGGCCCGCACCTGCTGCTCGGCCGGGGCGAGGAGACCACCGGCGGCCGCGAGAAGGACTCGATCCTCGCCGACGCCATGGAGGCCCTCATCGGCGCGGTGCACCTGGGCTGCGGGCTGGACACCGCGTCCGCCGTCGTGCACCGGCTGTTCGACCCGTTGCTGGTCGAGGCGGCCACGCGTGGCGCCGGCCTCGACTGGAAGACCAGCCTGCAGGAGCTCGGCGCGGCGCAGGGGCTGGGGGCGCCCGTCTACAAGGTGGACGACGACGGGCCCGACCACGCCAAGACGTTCCGGGCCGAGGTGCTGCTCGCCGGCATCGTGCGGGGGACCGGCGTCGGCCGCACCAAGAAGGCCGCCGAGCAGGAGGCCGCCGAGGCCGCCTGGCGCTCGCTGTCGGAGGAGTAGCCCCGTGCCCGAGCTGCCCGAGGTGGAGGTCGTGCGCCGGGGGCTGGAGCAGTGGGTGGCCGGGCGCACCGTGGCCACCGTGGAGGTGCACCACCCCCGGGCCGTCCGCCGTCACCTGGAGGGCGCCGACCACTTCGTGGCGGCGGTCACCGGGCGCACCCTCACCGCTGCCCACCGCCGCGGCAAGTACCTGTGGCTGCCGCTGGCCGAGGCCGGCGGGGCACCGACGGGGCAGGCGCTCGTCGGTCACCTCGGCATGAGCGGCCAGCTGCTCGTCGAGAAGCCGTCCGCCCCCGACGAGACCCACCTGCGGGCCCGCTTCACCTTCACCGACCGGGGGCGCGAGCTGCGCTTCGTCGACCAGCGCACCTTCGGGGGGCTGGCGGTGGAGGACGTTCCCGAGGAGGGCGGGGTGCCGTCGCGGCTGGCGCACATCGCGATCGACCCGCTCGACCCATCCTTCGACGTCGACGCGTTCACCGCCGCGCTGCGCCGGCGCCGCACCGAGGTCAAGCGCGCCCTGCTGGACCAGACGCTCATCGGCGGGGTGGGCAACATCTACGCCGACGAGGCGCTGTGGCGAGCCCGCCTGCACGGCGCCCGGCCGACCGACCGGCTCACCCGGGCGCAGGTGGCCGATCTGCTCGACGGCGTGCGGGACGTGCTCGGCGAGGCCCTCGCCCAGGGCGGCACCTCGTTCGACTCGCTGTACGTCGACGTCAACGGGCAGAGCGGCTACTTCAGCCGGTTCCTCGCCGTCTACGGTCAGGAGGACCGGCCGTGCCCCCGCTGCGGCACGCCGATCCGCCGCGAGTCGTTCATGAACCGGTCGAGCTACAGCTGCCCGGCGTGCCAGCCCCGGCCGAGAGCGCGGCGGGCGTGACCGTCCGGGTCGAGGCGCTGGTCTCCGGCCGCGTGCAGGGCGTCGGTTACCGCTGGTTCGTGCGCGGCCTGGCGCGCGAGGCCGGCCTCGCCGGGGTCGCGCGGAACCTGCCCGACGGCCGGGTCGAGGTCGTCGCCGAGGGCCCCGAGCAGGCTGTGCGCGACCTCGTCGCCGCCCTCGACGGTCCGGACGCCCCGGGGCGGGTGACCGACGTCGACGTGCGCACCGGGACGGTGCAGGGGCTGTCGGGCTTCACCACGGCGTGACGAAGGCGACATCCCCCCGATACGGGGTCCCCGCCCCGTCGCCGTTGACCGGCGTCGACGGTGGTGTCACCCTGGGAGCATCCAGCCCGCGCCGACCGTATACCGGGGCGCCGGTCACCCCCTCTCGCTCTCGAAAGGCCGTCACAGCCATGGCCAAGGCCCTGTTCGGTTCGGTCGTCACCCCTGCGGAGCTCCGGGTGTTCGAGGAGAACGCAGCCCTGCGGGCCCGGGTGCGGCGGCTGGAGCAGGAGCTCGCCGAGCTGCGTGCCCAGCGGGACGCCGCCATCGCGCACGAGCTGCTCTCGATGACCGGCGACACCGCCGAGCCCGCGCTCGCGTAGCCCGTCCTCCCAGCTCACGACCTGATCCGTCACAGGCGCACCACCGGCCTCGCGCCGCACCCGCCCGCGCGGCGACCGGGCTAGAGTCCACGTCCCGTGCACCTCTCCAGCCTGACGCTCAAGGGCTTCAAGTCCTTCGCGTCCGCCACCACGCTGCGGCTGGAGCCCGGCATCACCGCCGTCGTCGGCCCGAACGGGTCGGGCAAGTCCAACGTCGTGGACGCCATCTCCTGGGTCCTCGGCGAGCAGGGGGCCAAGAGCCTGCGCGGCGGCAAGATGGAGGACGTCATCTTCGCCGGCACCGCGGGGCGGCCGGCGCTGGGCCGCGCGGAGGTGACGCTCACCATCGACAACTCCGACGGCGCGCTCCCGATCGAGTACACCGAGGTGTCGATCACCCGCCGCATGTACCGCTCCGGTGAGAGCGAGTACGAGATCAACGGCGACAAGGTGCGGTTGCTCGACGTCCAGGAGCTGCTCAGCGACTCCGGCATCGGACGCGAGATGCACGTCATCGTCGGCCAGGGCCAGCTCGACGCCGTCCTCTCCGGCCGCCCCGAGGACCGTCGCGCCTTCGTCGAGGAGGCCGCCGGCGTCCTGAAGCACCGCAAGCGCAAGGAGAAGGCGCTGCGGAAGCTCGACGGCATGCAGGCCAACCTCGACCGGCTGGCCGACCTGACCGCCGAGCTGCGCCGCCAGCTCAAGCCGCTGGGCCGGCAGGCCGAGGTCGCCCGCCGCGCCGCGGGGGTGCAGGCCGACCTCCGCGACGCGCGCCTGCGGCTGCTCGCCGACGACCTGGTGCAGCTGCGCGACGCCCTCGACCGCGACGTGGCCGACGAGACCGCGGCCCGCGAGCGGCGGGCCGTCGTCGAGCGCGAGCTCTCCGTCGTCTCCCGGCGCGAGGCGGAGCTGGAGAGCGGCCTGGCGGCGAGCGCGCCGCGCCTGCAGGCGGCCTCCGACACCTGGTACCGGCTCTCGGCCCTGGGGGAGCGGTTCCGCAGCGTCGCCCAGCTGGCTGCCGAGCGGCACCGGCACCTCTCGGCCGCCGCCCCCTCCGCCGCGACCGGGCGCGACCCCGACCAGCTGGACGCCGAGGCCGACCGGGTCGCGGCCACCGAGACGGAGCTGGCGGCCGGCCTGGCCGCCGCGCGCGAGCGCCTCTCGGCCGTGGTGGCGGGCCGGGCGGAGCTGGAAGCGGCGCTGGCCGCCGCCGAGAAGGCCTGGGTCGCTGCCGCCCGCGCGCTCGCCGACCGCCGGGAGGGCCTGGCCCGGCTCTCCGGTCAGGTCGCCGCGGCGCGCTCCCGCGTGCACGCCGGGGAGGCGGAGATCGAGCGGCTCACCGTCGCCGCCCGCGAGGCCGCCGACCGCGCCGAGGCCGCCGCCGACCGGCTGGCCGCCCGGCGGGGTCAGGTCGCCGAGCAGGAGGACACCGACCTCGCCCTCGTCGCCGCGCACGAGGACGCCGTCGCCGCGCACGCCGCCGCGGCCCGCCGGGTGACCGAGCTGGCCGAGGCCGAGCGCGCCGCCGAACGGGACCGGGCGTCCTGGCAGGCCCGCCGCGACGCGCTCGCCCTCGGGCTCACCCCCGCCGACGGCGCCGCCGCGGTGCTCGGCGCCGGCCTGCCCGGTGTCGTCGGCCCGGTGACCGAGCAGCTCACCGTCGCCCCCGGCGACGAGGTGGCCGTCGCGGCCGCCCTGGGCGGCATGGCCGAGGCCGTCGTCGTCGCCGGGGTGGCCGAGGCCGCCGCGGTCCTGGACCACCTCACCCGCACCGACGGCGGGCGCGCCGGCCTGTTCGTGACCGGGGGCCTGCCGCCGGTCCCGCGGGACGGCTGGCCGGAGCTCCCGGGAGGGGCCCGGTGGGCGCTGGACGCCGTGCAGGCCCCCGAGGCGCTGCGCCCGGCGCTGGCCCGGGCGCTGGAGCGGGTGGCGCTGGTCGCCGACCTGGACGCCGCCGTCGCCCTGGTGCGCACCCACCCCCGGGTGCGTGCGGTCACCGCGACCGGGAGCCTCCTCGGCGCCGACTGGGCGCTCGGCGGGCAGGCCGATGCGCCCTCCAACCTGGAGCTGCGGCGCCGCGTCGAGGAGGCGGGCACCGAGCTGACCGCCGCGTCGGCCCGGGCCGCCGAGCTCGCCGAGCAGCTGGCCGCCGCGAGGCAGGAGGCGCAGGCGCGGTCCGCCGCCGTCGAGGAGGCGCTCGCCGCCCGCCAGACCGCCGACCGCACCCGCTCCGCGGAGGCGGCGGCGCTGGCCGAGCTCGGTGCCGCGGCGCGGTCGGCGGAATCGGAGGCCGAGCGCTCGCTGGCCGCCCGCGTGCGGGCGGAGCAGGCGCTGGAGCAGGCCCAGGAGACGCTGACCCGGTTGGCGGAGCAGCTGGCCGCGGCGGAGGCGGCGCCCGTCGAGGAGGAGCCGCCCACCGAGGAGCGGGACCGCCTGCGCGCCGAGGT
The DNA here is from genome assembly GCF_054050795.1 of Blastococcus sp. SYSU DS1024. Taxonomy (NCBI): domain Bacteria; kingdom Bacillati; phylum Actinomycetota; class Actinomycetes; order Geodermatophilales; family Geodermatophilaceae; genus Blastococcus; species Blastococcus sp. SYSU DS1024. The sequence goes on along the minus strand of NZ_JBJHAA010000004.1, from coordinate 32,181 downwards.
GGCCGCCGCCCGGCAGGCCGAGACGGAGGCCCGCCTCGCCGTCCGCACCGCCGAGGAGCGGGCGCGGGCTCTGCAGGGCCGGGCGGAGTCCCTGCGCCGGCAGGCCCGGCAGGAGCGGGCCGCCCGCGAGCGGGCCGCGGCCGAACGGGCGGCGCGGCAGCGCGGCGCGGCCGTCGCCGCGGCGGTGCGCACCGACGCCGAGGCCGCGCTCACGGCGCTCGAGCGCTCCCTGGTCCGCGCCGCAGCCGAACGCGACGCGCTCGCGTCCTCGCGCAGCGGCGCCGAGGCCGAGCTCCTGGAGGTCCGCAGCCGGGTGCGCGCGGCCACCGCGGAGCTCGACCGGCTCACCGACGAGGTGCACCGCGACGAGGTGGCGCGGACCGAGCAGCGCTACCGCATCGAGACGCTGGAGACCCGGGCAGCCGAGGAGTTCGGCGTCGACCTGCCCACCCTCCTGGGCGAGTACGGGCCGGCCGCGCCGGTGCCGCCGTCGCCGCAGCAGGTGGCCGAGGCGGAGTCGGCGGGGGAGCCGGCACCCGACCCGGTGCCCTACGAGCGCGCCGTCCAGGAACGGCGGGTGGCCCGCGCCGAGCGCGATCTCGCCACGCTGGGCAAGGTCAACCCGCTGGCGCTGGAGGAGTTCGCGGCGCTGGAGGAGCGGCACACCTTCCTCGCCACCCAGCTGGAGGACCTCAAGACCACCCGCAGGGACCTGCTCACCGTCGTCCGCGAGGTCGACGGGCGCATCCACGACGTCTTCGCCGCAGCGTTCGCCGACGTCGCGCGGGAGTTCGAGCAGGTCTTCGCCACCCTCTTCCCGGGGGGCTCGGGCCGGCTGGTGCTCACCGACCCGGAGAACATGCTGACCACCGGCGTCGAGGTGGAGGCCCGGCCACCGGGCAAGAAGGTCAAGCGGCTGTCGCTCCTGTCGGGCGGGGAGCGGTCGCTGACGGCGGTCGCGCTGCTCGTGGCGATCTTCCGGGCGCGGCCGTCGCCGTTCTACGTGCTCGACGAGGTCGAGGCGGCGCTGGACGACGTCAACCTGGGCCGGCTGCTCGTGCTGGTGGAGCAGCTGCGGTCGACGTCGCAGCTGATCATCATCACGCACCAGAAGCGGACGATGGAGATCGCCGACGCGCTCTACGGCGTGAGCATGCGCGGCGACGGGATCACCGGCGTCATCAGCCAGCGGCTGCGGGAGCTCGAGACCGCCTAGGTGCCGGCCAGCCAGGCCAGCAACCGGCCACGCGACCAGCAGCGGCCGACGGCCTCCACCCGCAGCGACGGCCCGTCGAGCAGCGCCAGGCCGAGGATGCTGTGGCCGGAGGCGCGGCGGTCGCCGAGCGTCGGCACCGCCGGTGCGACACCGACGCCCTCCGCCGACACCCACGCGACCGGCCGGTGGGCCGCCACCTCGTCGAGGCGGTGCAGGAAGCGCAGGCGGCTCTCGGGCGGGAGGCGCGACAGCGCCCACGCCGTGACGACCACGGGCAGCGCCTCCGCGGGCACCCGGGCGACGGCGTCGGGCAGCAGCTCGACGGCGTCGCCCCGCAGCAGCACCGGTGGGGCCGCCACGGCCAGTGCCAGCTCCGCGTCGAGCCGCGCGCGCCGCTCCGCGTCGTCCGGCGGCAGGCAGGCGCGCAGCCACCGGGCGTCGTCCGCGTCGGTCACGTCGAGCGGATCGGGGTCGATGCCGATCCGGGCGACGACCCCGGGTACGGGCCGGGTCGGGACGGGCCGGTCACCCACGACCGAGCAGGACAGCTGCACGGGGGACGCCGGGTCGCCCAGCGGTGGCCCGGCGCCGTAGGTGATGCCGACGCGGTCGACGGCGAGCCGGAGCCCCGCCGCGCAGTCGACGTCGACCAGCCCGACCACCTCGGCGCCCGCCCGGTGCGCCGCCTCGGCGACGGCCGGGTGGAGGACGGTGCAGGCGCCGGTGCCGTCGGTGCGCGGCCGCCGGCGTCCAGCGAGGGCCACGACCTCGTCGGTCCTCCGCAGCAGCGTGTCGAGCGCTGCGGCTGCGGCGGCGTCGCCGTCCCCGGTGGCGTGGGCCGCAGCGAGCGCGGGGGCGCGCCCGGCGAGAGCGAGGTCGTGCAACGCGGCGAGGACCGCCTCGGGGCGCCGGGCCCGTGCCGGCGCGGCCTCGAGGGCGCGCGACGCGGCGGCGGACCCGCTCAGCGCCACGGCGACGCGCGACTGCAGCGGTGACGTCCTGGCTGCCTCCGCACCGAAGCGCCGGTACACCTGGGCGAGCGTGCGGCCCCGCCCGGCGGTCTCCGCTGTCGGCCCCGGCATCTCGCGGATGCTAGCCGCGCCCGGCCCGCTCAGACCCCGGAGCGGACCTCCAGGTCGACGACGACCGGCAGGTGGTCCGAGGCGCCGTCGGCATCGAGCACGTGGGCCCCGGCGACGGCGATCCCCGGCGAGACCCAGACCTGGTCGATGCGCCGGTGCGGCGACCGCGCCGGATGGGTGTGGCCGGCGTCGGCCTGCCAGAACCGCCACCCGGCGCCCTGGTCGTCGCGGGCCCGGGCCAGCCGCCAGGCGTCGGTGAACCGCTGACGCAGCGCGTCCAGCTCCGGGGCGTCGGGTGCGGCGTTGAAGTCGCCGACCAGGACGCCGGTGTCCATCGACTCGGTGTGCAGCCCGGCCAGCGCGGTCACCTGCGCCGCGCGCTCCTCGGCCGACCGGGTGGTGAGGTGCGTCGCGGTGACCCACAGCGCGCCCCCGTCGAGCTCCACCATGGTCCGCAGCGCGCTGCGCGGCTCGCCGCTGCCGGGCAGGGGGTGGACGTCGCTGATCAGGATCGGCAACCGCGACAGCAGGGCATTGCCGTACTGCCGGGGCGGCTGGTCACCGGGTCGCTGCTCGTCGATCGCCGGGCCCCAGGCCAGCTGCATGTCCAGCGCCCGGGAGAGCAGCAGCGCCTGGTCGACCTCCTCGCTGCGCGGCCCGAAGTGGCGGTCGACCTCCTGCAGGCAGATGACGTCGGCGTCGACCGAGGCCAGCAGCGAGGCCAGCCGGGGCAGGTCGTGGCGCGCGTCGGCACCCACGCCGTGGTGGGTGTTGAACGTGACCAGGCGGACCGGGATCGGCGGCTGGTCGGGACCGGGGGCCGGCTTCGTCACCTCGCCACCCTCTCAGGCTCGGACAGCTGCATGTCGGCGACCTCGCTCAGCGCGGCGGAGCCCCGCTCGCTCACGGAGAGGACGAAGCGGGCCTCCGGGCCGTGGAGGACCAGCTCACCGATCTGGTTGCCGAAGTACGGGCCGGCCTGCTTCTGCCACTCCAGGCCCGCGGGCTCGGCGCCGACCCAGCGGGCCAGCCGCTCGGTGAACCGCCGGGCGCGCCGGCTCCAGCCGATCCGGAAGGCGACCTTGATGGGGTGCGGCGCCTGGTTGTGCAGCGGCGAGACGGTGAGCTGGTGCACGCGCGAGGTCAGCCCCGCCGGTGTCACGACCTCCGCCGAGTAGGCGTGGTGCACGTCGCCGGAGAGCACCAGGGTGGTCGCCGGGGCCGGCCCGTGCTCACCCCGGGCCACCGAGAGCACGGCCCGGCCGAGCCGGTCGAAGGAGTGCCCGAAGGCCGCCCAGTGCTCGAGGTCGGCCAGCTGGCGCACCAGCTCGGCGAGCCGGCCCCGCAGCCGACCGTGGTGGCGCAGGTTCAGGGTGGCGTTCCACCGCTCGAGCGAGTCGACGGCGTGGGGGAGCAGCCACGGCAGCGACGTGCCGATCACCACGTGCTGCACGCCGTCGGCGGAGGCCTGCCGCATCGCCGCCTCGACCCAGTCGAACTCGTCGTCGTCGAGCATGCGCCGGCGGCCCTCCTCCAGCACCCGCCCGGCGCGGCTGTCGACCATGACCAGCCGGGCGTCGCCCCAGTGCCGCACGAAGCTCCAGCGCACGCTCGTGGGGTCCTCGTCGGCGCGGACGGCCATCGCCCGCAGGATCGGCTCCGCGTCGACGGGGGCGTCCGCGGAGGCGTCGGCGAGGTCCTGGACCGCGCGCCACACCTTGTTCTCGGCCAGCTCCTGCGGGCTGAGGTTGCCCAGGTGCTGGTAGACCCAGTAGCTGATCAGGCCGCCGGTGATCCGGCCGCGCCACCAGTCCTTCGCGTGCATCGTCCGCCGCCAGGCGGCCGAGGTGTTCCAGTCGTCGATCATCTCGTGGTCGTCGAAGATCATCGAGGACGGGATCGTGGAGAGCAGCCAGCGCACCTCCGGGTCCCGCCACGACTCCACGTAGAGCTGCGTGTACTCCTCGAAGTCCGCGACCTGCGCGCGCGGCGCCCGGCGGAGCTGCGCCCGCTCCCGGTGGCGGGCCAGCCAGCCGCGGGTGCGCTTCGTGAGCTCGTCGGCGTAGACCTGGTCGCCGAGCAGGACGAGCGCGTCGGGCCACTCGTCCTCCGGCCGGGCGGCGAGCTGCCGGGCGTAGAGGTCGAGGGCGTCGGGCGGGATGCCCTCGGAGTCCTCCACCGTCCGGGCGCTGGCGTACCGGCAGGACCCGAACGCGAGGCGGAAGGGGCCGGGCCGCCCGGGGGTGCGGATGCGGCTGGGCGGGAAGCCGCTCTCCACCGGTGGCCAGACGACGACGTCGTCGAGCCGCACCTCGTAGGGCGTGGTGCTGCCGGGCGCGAGCCCCTCCACCAGCACCAGCGCGAAGTGGTGGCCGCTCACCGCGAAGGTGCGGGCCCGCCGCCCCAGCACGTCGACCTCGCACGGCCGGTCCGTCTCGACCCAGACGGTGGCGGAGACGGGGTCGACGTGCCGCAGGAGGGGGCCCAGCACGAGGGCGGGGGCGCTGGGAACGGAGGGCGGCATGGGGACAGCCTGGCCTACGTCCCCAGGTGCGGGCACCCGGTGTCCCGGAGGTGCCGGCCGGGCGGCGGCTGGAAGACTCGGGGCATGGAATTCGTGCTGATCGCGATCGCGATCCTGCTGGTCGCCCTCATCGCCGGGGTCAGCCTGCTCGTCGGCCGTGGGCGGCGGACGACGCGGCTCGACGACGACGCCGCCAGCGGCACGACGCTGACCCGCCCCCGGCCCCCCGCTCCGCCGGTCGACCAGCCTCGGCCGACCGGTGCCACCGCGTCGGGGCTGGGCCTGCAGGACCAGCCCGACGCGGTGGTCCCCGAGGCTCCGCCGGCCGTGGAGCTGCCCCCGGCCGAGCCCGAGCCGGGGCTGGTGTTCGAGACCCCGGCGCCCTCGGCGGGACGGCTGGTGCGGCTGCGCTCGCGGCTGGCCCGCTCGCAGTCCTCGCTGGGGCGGGGCCTGCTCACCGTGCTGGCCCGCGAGAAGCTGACCGAGGACGACTGGGAGGAGATCGAGGAGACCCTGCTGGCCGCCGACGTCGGCGTCGCGGCCACGACCCAGATCGTCGAGCGGCTGCGCACCCAGTCGATGGTGCTGGCCACCGCCTCCGGGGCCGAGCTCCGCGAGCTCCTGGTCGACAACCTCACCGCGGTGCTGGGCCCGGACCTCGACCGGACGCTCGGCACCGCCCGGCACGAGGGCCGGCCCGGCGTGGTGCTGGTCGTGGGGGTCAACGGCGCCGGGAAGACGACCACGGTCGGCAAGCTCGCGCGCGTGCTGGTCGGTGACGGCAAGAGCGTCGTCCTCGGTGCGGCCGACACCTTCCGGGCCGCGGCCGCCGACCAGCTGGAGACGTGGGGCGAGCGGGTGGGCGTGCTCACCGTCCGCGGCCGCGAGGGCGGCGACCCCGCCGCCGTCGCCTTCGAGGCGGTGCGCACCGGCATGGAGGCCGAGGTGGACACCGTCGTGGTCGACACCGCCGGGCGGCTGCACACGAAGTCCGGGCTGATGGACGAGCTGGGCAAGGTGAAGCGGGTCGTGGAGAAGCAGTCGCCGGTCACCGAGGTGCTGCTGGTGCTCGACGCCACCACGGGGCAGAACGGCGTCGTGCAGGCCCGGGTGTTCACCGAGGCGGTCGAGGTCACCGGCGTGGTGCTCACCAAGCTCGACGGCACTGCGAAGGGCGGCATCGTCGTGCGGGTGCAGCAGGAGCTGGGCATCCCGGTGAAGCTGATCGGGCTCGGCGAGGGCCCCGACGACCTGGCGCCGTTCGAGCCGAGGGCGTTCGCCGAGGGCCTCGTCGGCGAGGGGTGACCCCGGGGCGGGCCTGGTGAGCAGCCGGAGGGGTTCGCGCGCCCCCTGAGGGTGCGACGGGTCACACGGTCGGGTCGGCGCAACACGCCCGCAACGCGGGGCCGGGACACGCGTCGCGGAGTTCACGACCCCGAAACGTGGCGCCGACGTCGCCGGAAACACGGGCCCGGCACGGTGAACGCCGCGTCGCCCTCCTCGCACGGAGGTCGCGAGCTCACCGATACGGCCGCCCGGCCGACGACCCGACACAGGAGGTTGCCGTGCTCGACACCGGCAATACCGCCTGGATCCTCACCAGTGCGTCGCTCGTGCTGCTGATGACCCCAGGCCTCGCACTGTTCTACGGCGGCATGGTCCGCGCGAAGAGCGTCCTCAACATGATGATGATGAGCTTCGGGGCCCTGGCGCTGATCAGCGTGCTCTGGGTGCTCTGGGGCTACTCGATCGCGTTCGGGGACGACATCGGCGGGGGCCTCCTCGGCAGCCCCTTCGAGTACTTCGGGCTCGACGGCCTGATGGAGGACACCGACGCCGCGCTCCCGACGATGGCCTTCGTCGGCTTCCAGTCCGTCTTCGCCATCATCACCGTCGCGCTGATCTCCGGTGCGATCGCCGACCGCGCCAAGTTCGGTGCCTGGATGGTCTTCGCCGGCATCTGGGCGACCATCGTCTACTTCCCGGTGGCGCACTGGGTCTTCGCCTTCGACGGTGACGACGTGGTCGGCGGCTGGATCGCCAACGACCTGGCCGCGATCGACTTCGCCGGCGGCACCGCGGTGCACATCAACGCCGGTGCGGCGGGCCTGGCGCTGGCGCTGGTGCTGGGCAAGCGGCGCGGCTTCGGCCGGGACGCCATGCGGCCGCACAACCTGCCGCTGGTCATGATCGGCGCCGGGCTGCTGTGGTTCGGCTGGTTCGGCTTCAACGCCGGCTCCGCGCTGGCCGCCGACAACACCGCCTCGGTGGTCTGGGTCAATACCCTCGTCGCCACGGGTGCGGCGATCCTCGGCTGGCTGCTGGTCGAGAAGATGCGGGACGGGCACTCCACGTCCCTGGGCGCCGCCTCCGGTGTGGTCGCCGGTCTGGTCGCCATCACGCCGGCGTGCTCGGCGGTCTCGCCGATCGGCGCGATCGTCATCGGCGCGATCGCCGGTGCGCTCTGCGCCCTGGCGGTGGGCCTGAAGTACAAGCTCGGCTACGACGACTCGCTCGACGTCGTCGGCGTCCACCTGGTCGGCGGCCTGTGGGGCACCATCGCCATCGGCTTCTTCGCCGACCCCGACGCCCCCGCCGGCGTGGAGAGCCTCTTCTACGGCGGCAGCGTCGACCAGCTCTGGCGGCAGGTCGTCGGGGCGGTGGCCGTCCTGGTCTTCTCCTTCGTCCTTACGCTGGTCATCGGATTCGTCATCCAGAAGACGATGGGCTTCCGCCTCACCGAGGACGACGAGGTCACCGGCATCGACACCGTCGTGCACGCCGAGTCGGGCTACGACCTCGCCTCCCTCGGCAGCAGCGGTTCCACCGCCCCAATGGCCGGCCAGGCGCGCGCCGAGGCCCGGAACACGGAAGGGATCAGGGCATGAAGCTGGTCACCGCGATCGTCAAGCCGTTCAAGCTCGACGACGTCAAGAACGCCCTCGAGCTGATCGGCATCGCCGGGCTCACCGTCAGCGAGGTCCAGGGCTTCGGCCGCCAGCGGGGTCACACCGAGGTCTACCGCGGCGCCGAGTACCAGGTGGACTTCGTGCCGAAGGTCCGCATCGAGGTGGTCGTCAGCGAGCTGGACGCCGCCCGGGTCGTGGACGCCGTCGTCGAGGCGGCCTCCACCGGCCAGATCGGCGACGGGAAGGTGTGGGTGACGACGATCGACGAGGTCGTCCGGGTCCGCACCGGGGAGCGCGGCGACGACGCCCTGTAGCTGAGGGCCCCGGCCCCCTGCAGGGGCCCGCGGCGAGCGTGCGAGCTGCGGGGAGCAGGGGGTCCTTCTTCCGTCGGCCGGGGTGGTGGGATCGCCTGCCCCCCGGCCGACGCCTTCCATCCGGGCCGTACCGAGGGAGAGCCGTGCTGGACACCGAGGCGCTGCCGGGCCTGAGCCGCGCCGAGCGCGTGGCGGCCCTGGACGGGTGGCTCGCCGGGCTGCTGGACGACGCCGTGGCCGGCACCCCGCCGCCGCACACCCGCCGCGGGGGGTCGCCGCCCCGGACCGGCACCGACGGCGTGGCGCTGGTCGCCGTCGGCAGCCTCGGCCGCCGGGAGCCCCCGCCGCACGGCGATCTGGACCTGGTCCTCGTGCACGAGGACCGGCCCGAGGTCGCCGCCCTCGCCGACGCCCTCTGGTACCCGGTATGGGACGCCGGCCTGCGGCTGGACCACTCGGTGCGCTCGGTCTCCGAGGCGGTCGCCGTCGCCTCCACCGACGTGAAGGCCGGGCTCGGGCTGCTCGACGCCCGGCTGGTGGCCGGCGACGCCGGGCTGGCCGCCCGGCTGCGGACGGCGACCCTGGCCAGCTGGCGGCAGCATGCCTCACGCCTCCTGCCGCAGCTGCGCGATCTGCGGCGTGAGCGCGGCCGCCGGCTCGGCGAGCTCGCCTTCCTGCTCGAACCCGACCTGAAGGAGGCCTACGGCGGGCTGCGCGAGGGGCAGGTGCTGCGCGCGGCGGCCGCCGCCCAGCTCGCCGACGAGCCCGCCGCGGAGGTCGAGCAGGCCTACGCGTTCCTGCTCGACGTGCGTGACGAGCTGCGCCGGCGGTCCGGACGGGCCGCCGACGTCCTCGTGCGCCAGGAGCAGCGGGCGGTGGCCGCCGCGCTCGGCCTGGCCGACGAGGACGTGCTGCTGCGCGAGGTGAGCCTGGCCGGACGGCGGCTGGCGTTCGTCGCCGACGAGACGTGGCGCCGGGTGGAGGCCGGCCTGGTCCGCCGTCCGCGGGGCCGCTATCGCCGGGTGCGGCGGGAGCCGCTGGCCGACGGCGTCGTCCGGCAGGGCGACGAGGTGGTGCTCGCCCGGGACGCCCGCCCCGCCGCCGATCCCGGGCTGCTCCTGCGGGCCGCGGCGGCCGCCGCCCGGGCCGACCTGCTCCTGTCGCCGTACACGCTCAAGGTGCTCGCGGTGCACAGCCCGCCGGTGCCGGAGCCCTGGCCGGCGGAGGTCCGGTGGTCCTTCCTCCGGCTGCTGGCCAGCGGCCGGTCCGCCGTGCCGGTGCTGGAGCAGCTGGACCAGGAGGGCCTGTTCGCCCGCCTGCTGCCGGAGTGGGACCGCATCCGGTCGCTGCCGCAGCGCCACCCCTGGCACCGCTTCACCGTCGACCGGCACCTGATCGAGGCCGCGGCCGCGGCGGCCGAGCTGACCCGTGACGTCGACCGGCCCGACCTGCTGCTGGTCGCCTCGCTGCTGCACGACATCGGCAAGGGCTGGCCGGGTGACCACAGCGAGGTGGGTGAGCCGGTCGCCGCCGCCATGGGTGCGCGGATGGGCTTCGCCGAGGCCGACGTCGCCACGCTCGGCACGCTCGTGCGCCACCACCTCCTCCTCCCGGTGACGGCGACCCGGCGCGACATCGACGACCCGGCGACGGTCGAGCGGGTGGCCGACACCATCGGCCGCGACGCCTCGGTGCTGCACCTGCTGCACGCGCTGGCGCAGGCCGACGGCGCGGCCACCAGCGCGTCGGCGTGGTCGCCGTGGAAGGCGCACCTGGTCGCGGCGCTGGTGGCCCGGGTGCAGGCGCAGCTCGGGGGCGCGCCGCTGAGCGAGCCGGAGCCGGTGCTGCACCCGGCCACGCGGGCGCAGGTGACCGTGCTCGCGCCGGGCATCCCGGGCGCGACGCGGGGCGTGACGGTCGGCATCGAGGAGGTGGCCGACGGCCAGCAGGTGACGATCGGGGCCCCGGACCGGCCGGGGCTGCTCAGCACCTGCGCCGGCGTGCTCGCGCTGAACCAGCTCGACGTGCGGGCCGCGAAGATGACCGTGGCCGACGGCTACGGCACCGGCGTGTTCGCGGTGCGCCCCCGGTTCGGGCGGGCGCCGGTGCCGGAGATCCTCGCCGACGGCGTGCGCGCAGCCCTGGAGGGCACGCTCTCGCTGCCCGAGCGGCTGCGGCAGCGGGAGGTCGACTACCACCAGGAGACCCGCTCCGCGCCACCACGGATCTCCTGGCACAACCACGAGGTCAGCGGCCGGGCGACCGGGATCGTGGAGGTGCGTGCGGGGGACCGGGCGGGGCTGCTGTACCGGCTGACCGCGGCGATCGCGGCCGAGGGGCTGGACGTCACGTCGGCCCGGATCGAGACGCTCGGCGGGGACGCGGTGGACTGCTTCTACGTGGCCGATCCCGCCGGCTCCCCGGTGGACCCGGAGCAGCGGCAACGGGTGGACGCGGCCCTGATCGCGGCCACCCGGGCCCCGGCCGCGGCGATCGGGCCCAACACGCCGTCCTGAGCTACCCGGTTCTGTCGGAGGTCCGTGCGACGGTCGAGGTGGATCGGGAAGGACCGGTCCCATCTGCCGAGAGGAGCCGATTCGTGGAGAGCCGCCACTGGCCCTGCCCGTCCTGCGCGGACGACCGTGAGTTCGTGCAGCCGCCCTGCGTGGACGGGCACACCGAGGACGGCGGCGAGTGCCCCGAGTGGGCGTGCGCCGACTGCGGCACCGCGATCGTCACCGGTCAGACGGCCGTACCGCGCATCGAGGTCGGCTCCGCCCGCGCGGCCTGAACGCCCCCGGCGCTCCCTCGATACGCTGGGAGACAGGTGGCGCGGCGAGCCCGCGCCCGTGACTGCTGAGGACGTGCTGTGTTCGAGACCCTCTCCGACCGCCTGGACAAGGTGTTCACCGGCCTGCGCGGCAAGGGCCGGCTGTCCGACGCGGACATCGACTCGACCGCGCGCGAGATCCGCATCGCGCTGCTGGAGGCCGACGTCGCGCTGCCCGCGGTGCGGGCGTTCATCGGCGCGGTCAAGGAGCGCGCCCGGGGCGCGGAGGTCTCCCAGGCGCTGAACCCGGCGCAGCAGGTCGTCAAGATCGTCAACGAGGAGCTCATCCAGATCCTCGGCGGCGAGACCCGACGCATCCGGCTGGCCAAGCAGTCGCCGACGGTGATCATGCTGGCCGGTCTGCAGGGTGCCGGTAAGACGACCCTCGCCGGCAAGCTGGGGCGCTGGCTGAAGTCGCAGGGGCACACGCCGCTGCTGGTGGCCGCCGACCTGCAGCGCCCGAACGCGGTGAACCAGCTGTCGATCGTGGCCGGTCAGGCCGGGGTCGACGTCTTCGCGCCGGAGCCGGGCAACGGGGTCGGCGACCCGGTGCAGGTGGCCCGCGACTCGATCGAGCACGCCCGCCGCACCATGCACGACGTCGTCGTCGTCGACACCGCCGGCCGGTTGGGCATCGACGCCGAGCTGATGCAGCAGGCGGCCGACATCCGCGACGCCGTGCGGCCGGACGAGACGCTGTTCGTGGTCGACGCGATGATCGGCCAGGACGCCGTCACGACCGCGCAGGCGTTCCAGGAGGGCGTCGGCTTCAGCGGCGTCGTCCTGACCAAGCTCGACGGCGACGCCCGCGGTGGTGCCGCGCTGTCGGTCCGGTACGTGACCGGCCAGCCGATCATGTTCGCCTCCACCGGCGAGAAGCTCAGCGACTTCGACGTCTTCCACCCCGAGCGGATGGCCTCGCGCATCCTCGGCATGGGCGACATGCTCACGCTGATCGAGCAGGCCGAGCGGACGTTCGACGCCGAGCAGGCCGAACGGATGGCGGGCAAGCTGGCCTCCCGCGAGGGCTTCACCCTCGAGGACTTCCTCGAGCAGATGATGGCGATCCGCAAGATGGGGCCCATCGCCAACCTGCTCGGCATGCTCCCGGGCGCGGGGCAGATGAAGGAACAGCTCAAGCAGGTCGACGACCGCGACCTCGACCGCACGGCGGCGATCATCCAGTCGATGACGCCCGAGGAGCGGGTCAACTCGAAGATCATCAACTCGTCCCGCCGGGTGCGCATCGCCAACGGCTCGGGCGTGACCGTCACCGAGGTCAACGGCCTGCTGGAGCGGTTCGCCCAGGCCCAGAAGATGATGGGCCAGATGGCCGGCAGCATGGGGCTGCCCGGTATGGGCCCGATGTCGAAGAAGGCCCGCGGACGGCAGATGCAGGCGCAGTCGAAGAAGGGCAAGGGGAAGAAGGGCAAGGGCAAGGGTGGCCCGGCCCGGCGGCCGGTGGGCGCTCCCGGTCTCCCGCCCGGCGCGGGCTTCCCCGGCGGGGCCAACCCCTTCGGCGGTGCCGGGATGCCGGGGCTGCCCCCGGGGCAGGGGCTGCCCGACCTCACCAAGCTGAACTTCGACCAGTTCAAGGACGAGCGGCCCGGCCGGTGAGCACGCTGCCGTCGCTGCACCTGTCCGGTGTGGTGCTGCCCGAGGGGGAGCACCGCGACGTCTGGGTGCGCGACGGGCGGTTCACCTTCGAGCCGGTACCGGGCGCGGAGACGGTCAGCCGCGGCGGCTGGCTGCTGCCCGGGCTGGTCGACGCGCACTGCCACGTCGGCATCGCCCGCGGCGGTGGGCACGTCGAGGACCTCGCCCACGCCCGCACCCAGGCGCTGGTCGAGCGGGACGCCGGGGTGCTGGCGCTGCGCGACTGCGGCTCGCCGGTCGACACCCGGGAGCTGGACGGCGACCCGGAGCTGCCGACGATCATCCGGGCCGGGCGGCACATCGCCCGCACCCGCCGGTACATCCCGGGCCTCGGCATCGAGATCGAGCCCGACGACCTGGTGGAGCAGACGCGGATCCAGGCCCGCCGGGGCGACGGCTGGGTGAAGCTGGTCGGCGACTGGATCGACCGGTCGGTCGGTGACCTCGCGCCCGAGTGGCCGGCCGACGTCGTCGCCGCGGCGATCGCGGCCGCGCACGAGGAGGGGGCCCGGGTCACCGCGCACACCTTCGGCACCGATGCGCTGCCGGCGCTGATCGAGGCCGGGATCGACTGCATCGAGCACGGCACCGGGCTGACCGAGGAGCTCATCGGCGAGATGGCCCGCCGCGGCACCGCCGTCGTCCCGACGCTGGTGAACGTGGAGAACTTCCCCGGGTTCGCGGCGGCGGGGGAGAAGAAGTTCCCCAGCTACGCCAGCACGATGCGGCGGCTGTACGCGAACTCCGGTGCGGTGGTGCGGGCCGCCTACGAGGCGGGCGTCCCGGTGTTCGCCGGCACCGACGCCGGCGGGGGCATCGACCACGGGGTCATCGCCGACGAGATCCGGGCGCTGTGCCAGGCCGGCATCCCGGCCGAGGCGGCACTGGCGGCGGGCTCGTGGCGGGCGCGGGAGTGGCTGGGGCTGCGCGGGATCGAGGAGGGGGCGAGCGCCGACGTCGTCGTCTACGAGACCGACCCGCGCGCCGACCTCGACTCGTTGCAGCGACCGCAACGAACCGTCCTGCGCGGCCGCGTCGTCGCCTGACGGGCGGTCGTTGCGCGCGCCCGCGCGGGCGTCAGTTGATGCAGCCGGTGTCGGCGGCGGTGCGGGCGTCCTCCTCGGCCTCGGCCACCTGCGGCGGGACGTCCGTCGCCTGGCCGATGCCGTTGAAGTCCGAGCCGAGGACCAGTTGCACGGTGCCCGGGGTGGCGTCGTCGACGGCCCGGGTGAGGGCGCCCGGGATCTCGGCCGAGAGGGTGGCGGCGAGGGCTTCGTCGCCGGCGGCGTACCTGATCTCGGTCTGCTCGTAGTCGGAGGAGTCCGCGTTCCCGGTGGAGCCCACCGAGAAGCCCTCGGCCTCCAGCTGGGTCTCCGCCTGGGCCGCCAGCCCGCTGGTCCCGGAGCCGTTGAAGACGGCGACCGCCACCTCGGCGGGGTCGACGGGCTCCGGCGGGTCGGCGCCCTCCGCCGCTGCCTCCTCGGGCTCGGCCGACAGCTGCGCGAAGAACTGGCGCAGGGTGGTCTCGTCGGCGAGCCGGACGATCGACGCGCTGCCCTCCCGGTCGATCCCGAGGTTGGGCACGGTCTGGAACTCGATGCTGCCCGTCGTGACCGACTGCATCTGCTCGGCGAGCTGCAGCAGGTTCAGGTCCTCGTCCACCGTCAGGGACTCGGCGGCGGCCTGGACCAGCTCCCGCTGCTTGCCGAGGTCGAGCAGCACGTCCTCGGAGAGCATCTTGCGCAGCACCCCGGCGATGAACACCTGCTGGCGGACGATGCGGTCGAAGTCGCCCCCGGGCAGCCCGTGGCGCTGCCGGACGAACTTCAGCGCGTCCGCGCCGCTGATCGTCTGCGGGCCGGCGGGGAAGTACGCGCCGGACCACTCGCGGTCGTCCACGGGCTCGCAGAGGTTGACCTCGACGCCGCCCACGACCGTGCTGAGCTCGAAGAAGCCGAGCAGGTCCACCTCGGCGTAGTGGTCGATCTGCAGCCCGGTCAGCCGGCTGATGGTGCGCACCAGCAGCTGGGCGCCGGCGGCCTGGCGGGCGCTCTCGCCGGCGTCGTCGTCGGCGGCGGCGTAGCCGTAGGCGTAGGCGGCGTTGAGCTTGTCCATGCCGTGGCCGGGGATCTCCACCCAGGAGTCGCGGGGGAAGGAGACGAAGGAGGCGCGCGAGCCGTCGGCGGGGACGTGCACCAGGATCATCGTGTCGGTGTTGATGCCGGAGTCGGTGCCGGCCTGCAGCTCGGCCAGCTGCTCCTCGGTGAGCGCGCTTCGGCTGTCGTTGCCGACCAGCAGCAGGTTCATCGCCTCGCCGACGTCCCCGCTGTCGTCGTTGCCGTCGGTGGGGATGGCGTCGGTCCGGTTGACCGTCGCGTCGGCGACCTGACCGAGGTACCACCCCCAGCCGGAGCCGGCCAGGAGCAGCACCGAGAGCAGCCCGGCGACGATCCGGCTGCCGACCACGAGACGGCGGCGGCCACCCCGCGCCCGGAGGCCGGCAGAGCTCGCCCCGGCGCGGGAACGCGGCGGGACGCCGGCGCGCGGGTCGAGCCGCGGGGGGAGCGGACGGCCGGCACGATCGTCCTGCTGGCGGTCTCGGCCCACTGACTTCCTCGCTCCCGGGTCGGCCCCGCGGCGGGGGTGTGTCGACGCGCCTCTGACCTGCTCGATCGTAGCCACGCCGCGCCCACCGGCGGCGCCTGCGACGCAGGCCACGGCAGCCGGGCAGGCGGGGACGGCGCTCCGTCACGACGTGCCGACCGGGCGGCGACGCTGGTTGACTCGTCGCATGGTCACGCCACTCCCGGAACCGGGCCCCCCGATCGACCCGACCGAGCCCGCGCCCGACGACCCGGGCGAGCTCCTGCCCGACACGCCCGACACGCTGCCGCCCGCGCCGGTCGAGCCCTCGCCCGAGGACCCCGGCGGCGACCCGGGCGGGGTGCCCGAACCCGCCTGACGGGTCCCACCCGGCCGTCGGCCGCGCGAAGCCGGTCCCGTGGACGCCGGCCTACCGCAGCCTGGGAGACTTCTCCCGTGCTGCTGCGGATGTCCTCCCTGTTCCTGCGGACCCTTCGGGACGACCCGGCCGACGCCGAGGTCCCGAGCCACCGCCTGCTCGTGCGCGCCGGCTACATCCGGCGGGCTGCCCCCGGCGGGTTCAGCTGGCTGCCGCTGGGCTTCCGCGTCTTCCGCAACGTCGAGCGCATCGTCCGCGAGGAGATGGAACGGATGGGCGCCCAGGAGGTGCACTTCCCCTCGCTGCTGCCCAAGGAGCCCTACGAGGCCACCGGCCGCTGGACCGAGTACGGCGACAACCTGTTCCGCCTCAAGGACCGCCGCGGCGTCGACCACCTGCTCGGCCCCACGCACGAGGAGATGTTCACCCTCCTGGTGAAGGACCTGTACTCGTCGTACAAGGACCTGCCGCTGTCGCTGTACCAGATCCAGACCAAGTTCCGGGACGAGGCACGGCCGAGGGCCGGGTTGCTGCGCGGCCGCGAGTTCACGATGAAGGACAGCTACTCCTTCGACGTCGACGACGCCGGGCTCGACAAGTCCTACGCCGCGCACCGGGACGCCTACATCCGCATCTTCGACCGCCTGGGCCTGGAGTACGCCATCGTCTCGGCGATGTCGGGCGCCATGGGCGGCTCCAAGAGCGAGGAGTTCCTGCACCCGACGGCGATCGGTGAGGACACCTTCGTCCGCTCGCCCGGCGGCTACGCGGCCAACGTCGAGGCGGTCACCACCGTCGTCCCCGACGAGATCCCGCTCGAGGGCCTGCCCGAGGCGCACGTCGAGGACACCCCCGACACCCCGACCATCGAGACGCTGGTCGCCGTCGCGCAGGAGATGTTCCCCGACGCCGGCTACACCGCCGCCTCGACGCTGAAGAACGTCGTCGTCCTGCTGGTGCACCCCGACGGCACCCGCGAGCCGCTGGTCATCGGCATCCCCGGCGACCGCGAGGTCGACCTCAAGCGGCTGGAGGCGCAGGTCGCTCCCGCCGAGGTCGAGCCCTTCGCCGACTTCGACAAGCACCCCGCCCTGGTCAAGGGCTACATCGGCCCGCAGGCGCTCGGCAGCAAGAGCGAGTCGGGGATCCGCTACCTCGTCGACCCGCGCGTGGTGACCGGCACTCGCTGGGTCACCGGCGCCAACCAGCCCGGCAAGCACGTGTTCGACCTGGTGGCCGGGCGCGACTTCACCTGGGACGGCGTCATCGAGGCCGCCGAGGTGCTCGCCGGCGACCCCGCGCCAGACGGCTCCGGGCCGCTGGAGCTCGCCCGAGGCGTGGAGATCGGCCACATCTTCCAGCTGGGCCGCAAGTACGCCGAGGCGCTGGACCTCAAGGTGCTCGACGAGAACGGCAAGCTCGTCACCGTCACCATGGGCTCCTACGGCATCGGCGTCTCCCGCGCCGTCGCCGCGATCGCCGAGTCCACCCACGACCAGCTGGGCCTGGTCTGGCCGCGCGAGGTCGCCCCGGCCGACGTGCACATCGTGGCGACCGGCAAGGACGCCGCGATCTTCGAAGCCGCCGAGGCGCTGGCCCGCGAGCTGGTGGGGCAGGGCCTCACCGTGCTCTACGACGACCGGCCCAAGGTCAGCCCCGGCGTGAAGTTCAAGGACGCCGAGCTGCTCGGCATGCCGACGATCGTCACCGTCGGCCGCGGCCTGGTCGACGGCGTCCTGGAGCTGCGTGACCGGAAGTCCGGCGAGCGCGAGGAGATCCCGGTCGACGGCGCCGCCGCCCGGGTGGTCTCCGCCGTCCGCGGCTGATCGCGGCCACGATCAGGGAACCTGATCGTTGAGCGTCCTCCCTCATGGTCTGCGGTGGGGGAGGACGCTCCACGGTGAGGGAGGACGTCGGCCGGCGGCGGCGGTCGGGGCGCTCGCCCGGCCCGACCCGGCTGCGTTCCCGCCCCCTCCGGCCGTCTGGCATCATGGTCGGTCGAACACGGCGTCGGCGGCCCTCTCACCGGTGACGTGCGTGTCCCTGGCTCCGCCCCGGCGTACCCCCACACGTCGTTCCGGCGAGCACCGAAACGCGTTCGAGGAGAACACCACACACCGTGGCAACCAAGATCAAGCTCATGCGCCTCGGCAAGATGCGCGCGCCGTACTACCGCATCGTCGTCGCCGACGCCCGCACCAAGCGCGACGGCCGCTCGATCGAGACGATCGGCAAGTACCACCCGAAGGAGGACCCGTCCTTCATCGAGGTCGACTCCGAGCGGGCGCAGTACTGGCTGGGTGTCGGCGCGCAGCCGACCGAGGCCGTCGCCGCCATCTTCCGGGTCACCGGTGACTGGCAGAAGTTCAAGGGCGAGCCGGCCCCGGCCCCGATGAAGGTCGCCGAGCCCAAGCCGGACAAGAAGGCCCTCTACGAGGCCGCCGTCCGCTCCGGCATGGACGAGCCGACCGCCGGCGCCACCACCCCGAAGAAGAAGGCCGCCCCCAAGGCCGACGCTCCCAAGGCAGACGCCGCCGAGGCCCCCGCCGCCGAGGCCCCCGCGGCCGAGGCTGCTCCGGCCGAGACGCCGGCCGAGTAAGACGTGCTCGAAGAAGCGCTCGAGCACCTGGTCAAGGGCATCGTCGACAACCCCGACGACGTCACCGTGGACCTGCTCACCAACCGCCGCGGCAAGACCCTCGAGATCCGGGTGCACCCCGACGACCTCGGCAAGGTCATCGGTCGCGGCGGGCGCACCGCCAAGGCGCTGCGCCAGGTGATGACCGGGGTCGGCGGACGGGGCCTGCGGGTCGACGTCGTCGACACCGACGGGCGCTGAGCACGAGCTCTTCGAGCGCGAGCACGTGACACAGGACGAACCCACCGACACCGTGGTGGTCGGCCGCATCGGCCGGCCCCACGGTGTCCGTGGTCTTGCCACCGTCGAGGTCCGCACCGACGACCCCGACCTCCGCTTCGCCCCCGGCGCGGTGCTGCTCACCGACCCGGCCGACCGGGGCCCGCTCACCGTCGTCGACAAGCGGTGGCACAGCGGCACCCTGCTGCTGCAGCTGGCCGATCCGGCCGGTGCGGTCTACGACGTCCGCGAGGCCGTGGACGAGCTGCGCAACACCCTCCTGCTGGTCCGGGTCGCCGACCTGCCGGAGATCGAGGAGCCCGACTCGTTCTACGACCACCAGCTGGTCGGCCTGACCGCGCGGCTGACCGACGACTCGGTGCTCGGCGAGGTCACCGCCGTCCGGCACGAGGCGCAGGACCTGCTGGTCGTGCGCCGTGTCGAGGGGGGCGAGGTGCTGATCCCGTTCGTCTCGGCGATCGTGCCCACCGTCGACGTAGCCGGCGGCTTCCTGGTGGTCGATCCGCCGGAGGGGCTGCTCGACCTGTGAGCGGACAGGGGCGTGAGCATCGCAGCGAGGAACGAGCGAGGAGCGGAGCGGCCCGCGGGAGCGAACTGGGTGCACTGAGTGACGCCTTCCGCATCGACGTCGTCACGATCTTCCCCGAGTACCTGGCGCCGCTGCGCCAGTCGCTGCTCGGCAAGGCCATCGAGCGCGGCCTGGTCACCGTCGGCGTGCACGACCTGAGGCAGTGGACCGACGACGTGCACCGCACCGTCGACGACGCCCCCTACGGTGGCGGCCCCGGCATGGTCATGAAGCCCGAGCCGTGGGGCCGCGCGCTGGACGCCGTCCGCCCGCCCGGCACCCGGCTGGTCGTCCCCACCCCCGCCGGGCGGCCCTTCACCCAGCGCATGGCCGCGGAGTGGGCCACCGAGCCGGGGCTGATCTTCGCCTGCGGCCGCTACGAGGGCATCGACCAGCGGGTCGCCGACTGGGCCGCCGACGCCGGCCCCGTCTCCGAGGTGTCGATCGGCGACTACGTGCTCGCCGGCGGGGAGTCCGCGGTGCTGGTTATGACCGAGGCCGTCACCCGGCTCATCCCCGGTGTCGTGGGCAACCGCGAGTCCGTGGAGTTCGACTCGCACGCCGACGGCCTCCTCGAGGGCCCGTCCTACACCCGGCCGGTCACCTGGCGGGGCCACGAGGTGCCCCCGGTCCTGCTGTCGGGCAACCACGCCGAGATCGACCGCTGGCGCCGGGCCGAATCGCTGCGCCGCACCGCCACCCGCCGTCCCGACCTGCTCGCCGCCCTGCCGGGCGACGCGCTCACCGACGCCGAGCGGGCGGCGCTGGCCGGTGACTGACCGGCCGGTCCTGCGCAGGACGGCGCGGGTGGTCGTCCTCGACCCGGCCGGCCGGGTGCTGCTGCTCGGCGCGCGCCTCCCCGACCCCTCCGTCCCGCCCGGCGAGGTGCTGTTCTGGTACACGCCCGGTGGGGGGGTGGAGGACGGCGAGACCCTCCGCGCGGCCGCAGCCCGGGAGCTGGCCGAGGAGATCGGGCTGCACGTCGATCCGGCCGCGCTGGAGGGACCGGTGTGGCTGCGGCGGCACGTCGGCCCGTTCGGCGACCAGGTCTACGACACCCGCGAGACCTTCTTCGTGCTGCGCGACGTCGTCCACGAGGTCGTCCCCGGGGCGCTGACCGAGCTCGAGGTGCTGGCCGACGAGCCGCACCGGTGGTGGACGACCGACGAACTGGCGGCGGGCGTGGACCTCGTGCCGGCCGAGCTGCCCGCGCTGGTGACCGAGTTGCGGGCGGGCCCGTGGACGGGGCCGCCGCGCACCGTCGGGTGACGATGTGGCACAGTAGAGAGTCGCTGCTGACCGACGGCCGGGCTGTCGGGAGCTCCGCACCGGAGCCGCAGCACCCCGGAACGGACAGCCGGGGCGTTCCGCTGTCCGAACCGAGAACGAGCCATCTGAGACTGAGGACTGCCGAGATGAACACCCTGGACGCACTCGACGCCGACTCGCTGCGCGACGACATCCCCTCGTTCCGCCCGGGTGACACCGTCAAGGTGCACGTCCGCGTCATCGAGGGCAACCGCTCCCGCATCCAGGTCTTCCAGGGCGTCGTCATCCGCCGTCAGGGCGGTGGCATCCGCGAGACCTTCACCGTGCGCAAGGTGAGCTTCGGCGTCGGCGTGGAGCGCACCTTCCCGGTGCACACCCCGGTCGTCGAGAAGATCGAGGTGCTCACCCGCGGTGACGTGCGCCGCGCCAAGCTCTACTACCTCCGCGAGCTGCGCGGCAAGGCCGCCAAGATCAAGGAGAAGCGCGAGCCCGTCGCGCGCTGACCTCCTCGCGAGGACACGCCTGCAGCCGGCCCGGCCGGCTGGATCTCCGGCGGGTCCCCCGCGCCGTACGCTTGCTCTCGATGAGCAGCGACCGGCCCGGGGGGCCCGCCGACGTCGTTCCGGGCGAACCCGACGAGCCCGCCGAGACGCCCGGCGGCGCTCCGGCCTCCGAGCAGCCCGGCCGGCGCCGGGACGAGGGCGCGAAGAAGGGGTCGCTCCTGCGGGAGCTGCCCGTCCTGCTGCTGATCGCCTTCGTGCTGGCCCTGGTGGTCAAGACCTTCTTCGTGCAGGCGTTCTTCATCCCCTCCGGGTCGATGGAGCAGACCCTGCACGGCTGCGCCGGCTGCACCGGTGACCGGGTGCTGGTCAACAAGGTGCCGTACTGGTTCGGCGAGCCCGAGCCCGGCGACATCGTCGTCTTCCGCGGTCCCGACACCTGGACGCCGGAGATCTCGGTGGAGGAGCCGGGCAACTGGTTCACCGGCGCGCTGCTGTGGGTGGGCCGCACCATCGGCGTCGCGCCACCCAGCGAGGACGACTTCGTCAAGCGGGTGATCGCCACCGAGGGTCAGACGGTGCAGTGCTGCGACCCCGAGGGCCGGATCACCGTGGACGGCGAGCCGCTCGAGGAGCCCTACATCTTCGAGGACACGCCCATCGAGAACCGGGCGTTCGGGCCGGTGACCGTGCCCGAGGGGCGGCTGTGGGTGATGGGCGACCACCGCTCGGCGTCGGCGGACTCGCGCTCGCACATGGGCGACGAGTACGCCGGCACCATCGCCGTCGACGACGTCATCGGCAAGGCGGCGCTGATCGTCTGGCCGCTGGACCGGTTCGGGCTGCTGGCCTCCCCGGACATCCAGGGCGTCGAGGCGTCGGCCGGCGCGCCTGCCGCGCCCGCCGGTGCGCCGGCCCCGGCCGGGGCGGCGGTGGTGGCGGTGCTGCCGTGGGCGGCCGGGCTGGCGGGCGCCGCGCCGAGCAGCGCCTGGCGCTGGCGTCGGCGGACCCGGAGCGCCGCACCCTCCCGGTAATGGTCGCGCCGTTACCGGCGTGACTCGCGCATGCACCCTTTCGCGCGCCGACAACGGTTGAAGAAATCGTTGGAAAAGCATTCAAGCAACCGTTTCACCCTTCCGATGCAGAGATTGCACCTACTCGGAAGTGAAACGGAGTCAGTCGTGTCCGCACCCATGGCGAGCACCGCGCGCGGTATCACCCGCGTGCTCCTCCTCGCCGACGCGCCCGTCCTGCGTCGCGGGTTGGTCAGCATGATCAACGAGACCGCCGGCATGCAGGCGGTGGGCACGCCCGGCGAGCTGCGGCGGGCCCTCACCCTCGTCGAGACCGCCCGCCCCGACGCGGTCGTGGTGGAGCTGGGCTCCGGCCGCCCGGCCACGCTGAACGCCTGCCGCGACCTGCGCCGCCGCTTCCCCCGCGTCGCGATCATCGCCCTGGCGACCTCGGAGGACCCGGCCGTGGTCAACGAGGCCCTGGCCGCCGGCATCCGCGGCTACCTGATGATCAACACGTCCCCGACGCTGCTCGGCTGGGCGGTCCTGGCTGCCCGCGCCGGCCGGGTCGTCGTCGACCCGCAGATCCGCCGGGTGGAGCCCTCGGCCGTGCCCGCGGCGAAGCCGTTCGCCCCCGAGGTGCCGCTGACCCGCCGCGAGCAGGACGTCCTGGACGAGCTGCTCCAGGGGCAGTCCAACCGGCAGATCGGCCGCAACCTCTTCATCAGCGAGGACACCGTCAAGTCCCACGTCAAGGCCATCCTGCGCAAGCTGGGTGCCCGCGACCGGGCCCACGCGGTCTCGCTGGTGCTCTCCAACCGCACACCGGGCTGCACCTGTGGAGCCCATTCGCTGCCGGCGCCCGCCCCCGAGGCGACCGCCGACCTCTGACCGATCCTCCGACGGCTCCGTGGGCCGGCTCCCGATCCCTGGGAGCCGGCCCGCGGGGCGTCCGGGGTGGGAAGGACGTCGTCGCGTCGTCGTACTGTCGTGCCGCGATGACCGCTCGTCCCACCCACCCTCGATCCGCGCCGGCGGTGCGTGCCCGGAGGACGGTCGCCGACGACCGGCCCGACGCGTTGTGGGACATGGAGCGCGCGCTGCGCCGCCGCGGCTTCGAGACCGTCGCCGGTGCCGACGAGGCCGGCCGCGGCGCCTGCGCCGGCCCGCTGGTCGCCGCGGCCTGCATCCTGCCCGCGGGACGCCGGGGCCGGGTGCCGGGGCTGGCGGACTCCAAGCTGCTCACCGCGGCCGCCCGGGAGCGCGCCTACGACGAGATCGTCGACCGGGCGGTGGCGTGGTCGGTCGTCGTCCTGCCGGTCGACGACCTCGACGCGCGCGGCATGCACGTCACCAACATCGAGGCGCTGCGCCGCGCGGTCTGCACGCTCGACCCCGGACCGGACTACGTGCTGACCGACGGCTTCCCCGTGCCCGGGCTCGCCCGCCCCGGGCTGGCGGTGTGGAAGGGCGACCGGGTGGCGGCCTGCGTCGCCGCCGCCTCGGTGCTCGCCAAGGTCACCCGCGACCGGATCATGGCCGACCTGCACGAGCGCTGGCCCGAGTACGACTTCGCCGGTCACAAGGGCTACATCACCGACGTGCACACCGCCGCGCTGGAGCGGCACGGCCCCTGCCCGGAGCACCGGATGCGGTACGTCAACGTCGCCCGGGCCCGCGACCTGCACGCCGCGCGGACCACCCACCTGACCGGCCGCACCGGCATGGTCGATGATGGGGCCATGCGCCCTGTGTCCCGAGCCCTGACGAGCACCGAGGACCGATGAGCACCGAAGACCTCGAGAAGTACGAGACCGAGATGGAGCTGCAGCTCTATCGCGAGTACCGGGACATCGTCCGGCAGTTCACCTACGTGGTGGAGACCGAGCGCCGGTTCTACCTGGCCAACTCCGTGGACCTGCAGGTGCGGGAGGCCGGGGGAGAGGTCTACTTCGAGCTCAAGCTCTCCGACGCCTGGGTGTGGGACATGTACCGCCCCGCCCGGTTCGTGCGGAACGTGCGGGTGCTGACGTTCAAGGACGTCAACGTCGAGGAGCTCGACAAGCCCGACCTCGAGCTGCCGGACGGCCCACGCCTGCCGTAGCCGTCCACACCCGGCGGCGCCGTCCACAGATCGCCGTCGTCTCCTCGCCCGCCGGCCCCGGAGCGGCACGGTCGACGGGTGCCTCCCACCACTGAACTCGGCGCCCGCGGTGAACGGATCGCCGTCGCCTACCTGACCGACGCGGGCCTGCGCGTGCTCGACCGCAACTGGCGCTGCCGCGAGGGCGAGCTCGACCTCGTCGCCCGGGAGGGCGACGCCCTGGTCTTCTGCGAGGTGAAGACCAGGGCCGGCACCGGCTACGGCCATCCCGTCGAGGCGGTGACTCCGGCCAAGCAGCGGCGGCTGCGGGTCCTGGCGCAGCGCTGGCTGGCGGCCCACGACGAGCACGCGCCGGAGGTGCGGTTCGACGTCGTGGGCGTGCTGGCGCACCGGGAGCGCCCGGCGGTCGTCACCCATCTGCGCGGGGCGTTCTCGTGACCCTCGCCCGCACGTGGTCGGTCGGGCTCGCCGGGGTCCGCGGCGCGATGGTCGAGGTCGAGGTGGACATCGCCGCCGGGCTGCCCGGCGTCGTCCTGGTCGGGCTGCCCGACGCCGTGGTCCGCCAGTCGGTCGACCGGGTGCGCGCGGCGATCGCGAACGCCGGGGGTGAGTTCCCCGCCCGCCGGGTCACCATCGGCCTGTCCCCGGCCTCGATGCCCAAGCAGGGGAGCGGGTTCGACCTGGCGCTGGCCGCCGCGGTGCTGGCCGCTGCCGGCGCGGTGCGGCGGCGGGCCGTGGACCGGCTCGTGCTCCTCGGCGAGCTGGGGCTGGACGGATCGGTGCGCGCCATCCGCGGAGTCCTGCCTGCCGTCCTGGCCGCCGCGCGGGCCGGGCACGCCCAGGTCGTCGTCCCCGCCGCGAACGCCGCCGAGGCCGCCCTGGTGGAGCGGGTCGAGGTGCTCGCCGTCGGCACGCTCACCCAGCTCGTCGCCCACCTGACGGGTGCCGAGCGGCTGGTGCCGCACATCCGGGGCGCGGTGCCTGCGCAGCCGCCGGTGCCCGACCTCGGGGACGTCGTCGGGCAGGCCGCGGGCCGCCGGGCGGTGGAGGTCGCCGCGGCGGGCGGGCACCACCTCTTCCTGTCCGGGCCGCCCGGCGCCGGCAAGACCATGCTCGCCGAGCGCCTTCCCGGGCTTCTCCCGCCGCTGGACGAGGAGGCGGCGCTCGAGGTCACCGCCATCCACTCCATCGCCGGCACCCTCCCGCCGGACGCGCCGCTGGTCACCCGGCCGACGTTCGAGGCGCCGCACCACTCGGCGACGATGGCGGCGCTCATCGGCGGCGGCTCCGGCCAGATCCGGCCCGGCGCGCTCTGCCGGGCCCATCGCGGCGTGCTCTTCCTGGACGAGGCGCCCGAGTTCCCCCGCGCGGTGCTGGACACCCTCCGCCAGCCGCTGGAGCGCGGGCACGTGACCATCCAGCGGGCCGCGGGCGCCGCCACGTTCCCGTGCCGTGCGCAGCTCGTGCTGGCCGCGAACCCGTGCCCGTGCGCCACCGCCGCCGGTGACACCGCGTGCACCTGCAGCCCGCTGGAACGGCGGCGCTACCAGTCGCGGCTGTCGGGTCCGCTGCTCGACCGGGTCGACCTGCGGGTCGAGCTCCCCCCGGTCACCCGGGCGGCCTGGCTGGACGGGCTGCCCGCCCCGGAGCCGACCGCCGTCGTCGCCCAGCGGGTGGCCCGGGCGCGTGCCACGGCGCGGGAGCGGCTGGCCGGCACCGGCCACGCCCTCAACAGCGAGGTGCCCGGCCGCCTGCTGCGCGAGCGGTTCGCGATCCCGCGTCCGGCGCTGCGGCTGGCCGAGCGGGCGCTGGAGCGCGGCGCCCTCTCCGTGCGGGGCTTCGACCGGGTGGTGCGGGTCGCCTGGACGGTCGCCGACCTCGCCGGCCGGGCCGTCCCGCACGCCGACGACGTCGCCGAGGCCCTCGGCATGCGGCTGCAGCGGGCGGCGGCGTGACCACGCTCGAGGAGGACCTGGAGGACGCCGCCGCCGCACCGTCGGTGGCCGGGGTGGTGCACCCGGGGGTCCGCCGGGCACGGGCGTGGCTGACCCGGGCGGTGGAACCGGGCACCGTCGACCTCTGGCGCTACGTCGACGACGTCGGCCCGGTCGAGGCGGTGCGGCGGCTGCGGAGCGGTGTCGCACCGGCCGGCATCCGCTCGCTCGTCGGCGCCCGCGCGGAGGAGGAGGCCAGCCTGGCCGACCTGCGCCGCGCCGAGCGGTGCGACGCCCGGCTGGTCGTACCGGAGGACGACGAGTGGCCGGCGCTCCCGCTCCACGCGCTCACGGTCGCGGTCGCGGACGAACCGCTCGACCGGAGGCACCAGACCGACCGCACGCTGGCGCTCGTCCCGCCCGTCGCGCTCTGGGTGCGCGGGCCGGCCCGGCTCGACGAGGTGACGGCCCGCTCGGTCGGCGTGGTGGGCGCCCGCGCCGCCAGCGCCTACGGCGAGCACGTGGCCGCGGAACTGGGCCACCAGCTCGGCGCGCGGGGGTGGATGGTCGTGTCGGGCGGTGCCTTCGGGATCGACGGCGCCGCCCACCGCGGAGCGCTGGCCGCGGGAGCGCCCACGGTCGCGGTGCTCTCCTGCGGCGTGGACCGCCCCTACCCGGCGGGCAACGGGGCGCTGTTCCACCGGATCGCCGAGACCGGTCTGCTGGTGAGCGAGTGGCCGCCCGGCTGCGCCCCCCTGCGGCACCGCTTCCTGGTCCGCAACCGGCTCATCGCGGCGCTGACCTGCGGAACGGTCGTCGTGGAGGCGGCCGCCCGCTCGGGTGCGCTGGCGACGGCCACGCGCGCGCGGCGGCTCGGCCGCCCGGTCATGGTGGTGCCCGGGCCGGTGACCAGCGCGCTGTCCGTCGGCTGCCACGAGCTGCTGCGGGACGCGCAGTCCCGGGCGGTCCTGGTCGCGTCGGCCGCGCAGGTCATCGAGGCGGTCGGCCGCATCGGCGACGACCTGGCGCCCCCGGTCGAGCGCCCGCCGTCCCCGCGGGACGGGCTCTCCGACCTCGCCGCCCGGGTGCTCGACGCCTGCCCGGTGCGCACCGGTGTGAGCCCGGAACGCCTGGCCCGGACGGCGGGGTGCGACGTGCTGGAGGTGCTCCGGGTGCTGCCCTCCCTGGAGCTCGCCGACCTCGTGGAGTGGACCGGTACCGGCTGGCGGCTCGCGCCACCACCCGAGCGCCCCGGCGCGGCGCCTTGACCGGCGCCGGGCGCGGACGGACCGTGGTTTCGTGGCCTCCCCCAGCACCGATGAGGTCCGCGCCGGGCTCCCGCCCGCGCTGGCCGAGGCGCTGGCCGGCTACGAGGAGCACCTGACCGGGCAGCGCGACCTGTCGGCGAACACGGTGCGCAGCTACGTCGGCGACGTCGCCCGGCTGCTGGACCACCTCGCCCGGCGCAGCGGCACCCAGCCGCACGACCTCGACCTCGCCGCCCTGCGCAGCTGGCTCGCCCAGGGGCGCACCCGCGGGCACAGCCGGTCGACCACCGCCCGGCACGCGTCGGCGGCGCGCTCGTTCACCGCCTGGCTGCGCCGCGCCGGCCTGACCCCCGAGGACGTCGGGCAGCGCCTGGTGAGCCCGAAGGCGCTCCGCACCCTGCCCGACGTGCTCGCCCCCGACCAGGCCCGGGCGCTCGTGGAGACCGCGGCGGGGGCCGACGACCCGGCGCGGCTGCGCGACGCCGTCGTCCTCGAGCTGCTCTACGCCAGCGGCATCCGGGTCAGCGAGCTCGTGGGGCTCGACGTCGACGACGTCGACCGGGGCCGCCGGCTGCTGCGGGTGCTGGGCAAGGGGCGCAAGGAGCGCAGCGTGCCCTACGGCGTGCCCGCGGAGCGGGCGCTGGACGCCTGGCTCACCCGCGGGCGGCCGGCGCTGGCCCGCCCGGACTCCGGCCCGGCGCTGCTGCTCGGTCTGCGCGGGGGCCGGCTCGACGCACGCGAGGCCCGTCGCACCGTGCACGCCGCGACGGTCGGCGTCCCGGGGGCGCCGGACATCGGCCCGCACGGGTTGCGGCACTCCGCCGCCACGCACGTGCTCGAGGGCGGCGCGGACCTGCGTTCCGTACAGGAGCTGCTCGGCCACGCTAGCCTCGCGACGACACAGATCTACACGCACGTGACGGTCGAACGGCTCCGTGCGGTCCACGCCCAGGCGCATCCCCGTGCCTGAGGCGGGCGGCCGGGTGGCGGGACCTGCGGCGGCAGTCATGACCACGCGGGACCACGGACGGTGCCCGCGCAGCACGACCGAGGAGCGCGACCGTGTCTGAGGCAACCATCCATCGCATCGACGAGTCCGGTGAGGACGCCGATGCCCTGCTGGCCGACCTGTGGGCGCGGTACGTCGAGGGCCGGGACTCCGGCCTGCGCGACCGGCTGATCCTCCACTACGCGCCGCTGGTGAAGTACGTCGCCGGCCGGGTCGGCAGCGGTCTGCCCGCGCACGTCGAGCAGGCCGACCTCATCTCCTACGGGACGTTCGGGTTGATCGACGCCATCACCCGCTACGAGCCGACCCGCGAGGTGAAGTTCGAGAGCTACGCGATGGCGCGCATCCGTGGCGCGATCATCGACGAGCTGCGCAACACCGACTGGATCCCGCGGTCGGTCCGCGTCAAGGCGCGCGCCTTCGAGCGCACCGTCGCCGAGCTGGAGAGCAAGCTGCACCGGACGCCGAGCGACGAAGAGGTCGCCGACGCCATGGACATGGACGTCGAGGACATCCGGAAGTTCCTGGGCCAGCTATCGCTGGTCAACGTGGTGGCGCTGGACGAGTTGCTCACCGACGACGACGGGGGCTCCCCGCGCCTGGGCGACACCCTCCGGGACCCGAGCGCGCTGGACCCGCAGGCGATGGCCGAGCACGGCGAGGCCCGGCAGCTCCTGGCCCGGGCCGTCGAGCAGCTGCCGGAGCGGGAGAAGGTCGTCGTCTCGCTCTACTACTTCGAGGGCCTGACGCTCGCCGACATCGGCCGGGTGCTCGGCGTGACCGAGAGCCGGATCTGCCAGCTGCACACCAAGGCGGTCCTGCACCTGCGGACCAAGCTGGCCGACATCGCCTGAGGTCGATCGCGGCGCGCCCCGGTCGCCTCAGCCGAGGGGCGGGGCGTCGTCCGGCCGTGGGCCCAGCAGCGGCTGGGTCCCCGGCGGGTTGCGGTGCCCTTCCTGCCAGGGGAGCCGGCCGGTGGAGTCCGGCCACACCAGCTGCAGCGCGTCCACGGAGCCGTGGAGCTGCTCGACCACGGTGAGCCGCTCGGTCTCCTCGACGCGGAGGAACACCACGGGCGAGTCGGCGTCGGTGAGCGCGGTCGTCGCCGCTCCGGGGGCGAAGCGCGCACCGCCGCGGACGGCCTCGCCGACCAGATTCAGGTACTTCTCCGCGGCGGGGAAGGGCAGCCCGACCACGACGACCTCGGGGTGCTGCCAGGCGGCGAGACCCACGGTGTAGGAGTAGCGCGGTTCGCCGGGGTTGCCGCCACCGTGCAGCACCGCCCAGCCGAACGTGTCGATCACCCGGCGCAGGTCGCGGAGCACCTGGTCGGGGTCCTGACCGTCCTGCACGGGCCCACCCTCGATCGGCTCGTTCGTGACGGCCGGTTCGCCCGCGCGGGACTTCGCGCCCCGCTTGCGTCCAAATCGCACTCCCCGACGGTAGCGCCGGGGCATCGGCTCGTCGGGGACCTCCGCCTCCTCGCCGTGCACGTTCCGTCACCGACCGCTGCCCGGACGTCCCTCGTGGCCGCCGTTCCGCGCCGAGAGGCAGCAGCCGGATCTGCGGAGGCCGGAGGAGCGACATCGGGTCCAGGTAGTCCTCGCCGCGGCGCAGCCCCCAGTGGAGGCAGGCGAGCGCCCGGCAGCCGGTGTGCCCGGCCGCCAGCACGCCCAGCGCGGCCCCCCGCACGACCGACTGGCCGGCGCCCACCGACGGCGTCACCGGTTCGTACGTCGTCCGCAGCCCACCGGGGTGGTCGACACTGACCACCGGCCGCCCGGCGACGGACCCGGCGAAGACGACCACCCCGTCCCCGGCAGCCAGGACGGGGGAGCCGGGCTGCCCCTCGAGGTCCACCCCGCGGTGCCCCGGCCCGTACCGGTGCGGCGGCGGCTCGAACGGGCGGCCGACCACGGGCTCGCCGGGCAGGGGAAGGCTCCAGATCGGCTCCGGCCGGGTGCCCACGACCGGCTCGGGCGCGGCCGCTGCGGGGACGACACCGGCCAGCGTCACCAGAACGAGGAGCAGGACGGCCAACGGCACGGCGTGGACGGGCACCCCGTGATGCTGGCCGTCCCGCGGGCCGGCCGAGAGCGCCCGGCATCGTCCGTGGACAACCGTCGGCGCTGTGGACGGCGGCGCACGGGCGGGGGGTCACCGCCGCGCGCTACCCGACGGCGAGGACCGTCACCAGCACGCTGGCGGGTACGGCGTACGCCGCGGCGAGGCCGGGCAGGATCGCACCCCGGCCGCCGGGCGGCGCGGGTGGGAGCGCGAGGTCGAGCCGGCCCCGCCGGACGTCCCGGTCCTCGCGTGCGCTGCGCAGCTGCATGGTCACGAACCAGCCGGCGACCAGCGCCGCGTAGCCCACCCACTGGCCGGTGACGAACACCGGCACGGTGTCGTGCACGACCGAGTTCTCCGTGACACCGCGTCCCGGCGGCGGCGCCAGCACCAGCATGGCGAGGACGAAGCCGCAGATCAGCCCGGTCAGCCACGGGGGACAGGGGCGGCCCCGCGCCAGCCGCCGCTCGCCGGCCACGGTGGCGAGGGCGACCAGTAGCGGGAGCACCGCGGCACCCAGCGCCTCGCTGGTGTCCGAGGGCATGACGTCGGCGAGCGCGCGGGCCAGCCGGTCGTCCAGGATCGAGGCGGCCACGAGGGCGGGCAGCACCCCGAGGATCGCCAGCAGGGCAGCTCGCTGCACCCGCGTCTGGGACCGGGGGCTGCGCTCCGTGCTGTCCGGGGCGACGCTCACGGGTGAACCTCCTCGTCGACCGGCGGGACGGGCCGGTTCCGGAGGGGCAGCGTGGCATGCCGGCGGCGATCCGACCGGCGGGACGAGCAGTGCCTGTGGACGAGTATGCTGTCCGGTGCGGCCCGTGCGAGCGGGTCGACTTCGCGCGTCCTCTTCCCGCCGATCGGCGGGGCAGTCGCCACCTCGGTCCCGGCCCAGCCGGGTGAGTGGCGTCGCAGGACGCCAGGGCGGTGCACCACCCGGTGCCCGCGACAACCGGAATCGCGCGACCACGGTCGCGCGCGGAAGCAGAGAGGCTGCGATATGGCAGTCGTCAGCATGAAGCAGCTGCTCGACAGCGGCGTGCACTTCGGGCACCAGACCCGTCGCTGGAACCCGAAGATGAAGCGCTTCATCTTCACCGAGCGCAACGGCATCTACATCATCGACCTGCAGCAGACGCTCGGGTACATCGACAACGCCTACGAGTTCGTCAAGCAGACGGTCGCGCACGGCGGCTCGATCCTCTTCGTCGGCACCAAGCGCCAGGCGCAGGAGGTCGTCGCCGAGCAGGCCACGCGCGTCGGCATGCCCTACGTGAACCAGCGCTGGCTGGGCGGCATGCTCACCAACTTCCAGACCGTGCACAAGCGCCTCCAGCGCCTCAAGGAGCTCGAGGACCAGGAGCAGACCGGCGTGCTGGTCAGCCTCTCCAAGAAGGAGCAGCTGGTCCTCAGCCGCGAGAAGGCCAAGCTCGAGCGCAGCCTCGGCGGTATCCGCGACATGCAGAAGGTGCCCAGCGCCATCTGGATCGTGGACACCAAGAAGGAGCACATCGCCGTCGGCGAGGCGCGCAAGCTGAACATCCCGGTCGTCGCGATCCTCGACACCAACTGCGACCCCGACGAGGTCGACTACAAGATCCCGGGCAACGACGACGCGATCCGCAGCATCACGGTGCTGACCCGGGTCATCGCCGACGCCGTCGCCGAGGGGCTCATGGCCCGGTCGGCCGCGCAGGCCAACGCCGGTCGCGAGGACGGCGGCGAGCCGGCCGTCGGCGCCGGCGAGCCGCTGGCCGACTGGGAGCGCGAGCTGCTCACCGGCGGTGGCGACGCCGCTGCCGCTGCCGCGCCGGCCGACGCCGACGCCACGGCCACCCCGCTGCCGGAGACCCCGGCGCAGCCGGCCGAGGTCACCGTCGGCGAGGTCGCCCCGGTCGAGGACGTCCCCGCCACCACCGGTGGCAAGGAGAACAACGCCGTCTGACGGTCCGGGGGGGGGGGGGGGGGGGGGGGGGGGGGGGGGGGGGGGGGGGGGGGGGGGGGGGGGGGGGGGGGGCGCCGCCCCCGCGCCCCCCCCCCCCCCGCCCCGCCCCCCCGGCGTGGGGGGCGGTGGGGTGGGG